>DAIRVF010000106.1:0-4537 GCA_036802965.1 Zestosphaera sp. | reverse complement strand
GATTAACCGAGTAAGGATTTCTTAATATAGTTAACACGCTGAAGCCCAGGCTTGCTTAGAGTGTAGAGACCTATGAGTGATGGCGTGGTTGAGTATAGTTTAATTACTGACTATGACGTGTACTTGTTTAAGGAAGGAAAACACTACCGGATTTACGAGAAGTTAGGTGCTCACCCGTTAGTTGTTGACGGGGTTTCAGGCGTTTACTTCGCTGTATGGGCTCCTAACGCGGCCGAAGTACACGTAGTTGGGGACTTCAATGATTGGAAGCCGGGGACCCATAAGTTAATCCCGCGTAAGGACTCTTCTGGCATTTGGGAGGGTTTCGTGGGGGGTGCTAGAGTAGGTGATAGGTATAAATACTACATAGTCTCTAGGTTCGGGAATTACAGGGCTTTTAAGGGCGACCCCTACGCGTTCTTGTGGGAAGTACCTCCTAAAACAGCGTCCGTTGTTTGGGACTTAAGTTATGAGTGGAGGGATGATGAGTGGCTACGTGTTAGGTTGTTGAGGAATTCTTACGAAGCCCCTGTATCCGTATACGAGGTTCACTTAGGTTCGTGGATGAGGGTTCCAGAAGAAGGTAATAGGTTCTTAACTTACCGCGAGCTCGCGGTGAAGTTGTGTGATTACGTGAGTTACATGGGCTTCACGCACGTCGAGTTCTTACCGGTGATGGAGCACCCGTTCTACGGTTCCTGGGGCTATCAAGTAGTAGGGTACTACGCTCCAACCAGCAGGTATGGGAAGCCCCAAGACTTCATGTACTTAGTTGAGAGACTTCATGAATGCGGTATTGGGGTGATAGTTGATTGGGTACCCTCACACTTCGCTACCGACGAGCACGGGCTGGCGTTCTACGACGGCACACACTTATACGAATATGAGGACTGGAGGAAGAGAGTACACCCTGATTGGGGTAGCTACATATTTGACTACGGTAAGGGTGAGGTTAAGTCTTTCCTAATAAGTAACGCTCTCTTCTGGATCGAGAAATACCATGTTGACGGGCTACGAGTCGACGCTGTTGCTTCAATGCTCTACTTAGACTATTCTAGAAAACCGGGTGAGTGGGTGCCTAACGTGTACGGTGGTAGGGAGAATTTAGAAGCTATAGAGTTCATTAAAGAATTTAATGAAGCTATTCATAAGTACTACCCAGGGGTTCTGACCATAGCAGAGGAATCTAGCGCGTGGCCTAAAGTATCGAGACCCGTCAGCGAGGGTGGGTTAGGGTTTGACATGAAGTGGAATATGGGGTGGATGCATGACACACTCTACTACATGTCTAAGGACCCGATATACCGTAAGTACCATCACGACATACTGACGTTTAATGTCTGGTACGTGTTTTACGAGAATTTCGTTAATTCCTTATCTCACGACGAGGTAGTGCACGGCAAGAAGTCCTTGATAAATAAGATGCCGGGCGATGACTGGCAAAAATTCGCGAATTTAAGACTTCTCTACGGCTACATGTACGCTCACCCAGGCAAGAAGTTATTGTTCATGGGCAACGAGATCGCTCAATGGGATGAATGGAGTCACGAGAGGAGCATCGACTGGCACATCCTCAAATACCCTGAGCACACAGGACTTCAGACATGGGTGAGAGATCTCAACAACACATATAGGAGAGAACCCGCGCTACACGAACTCGATTTCAAACCTGAGGGTTTCGAATGGGTTGACTTCAGAGACAGGGATCAGAGCGTTATATCATTCCTTAGGAAGAGCTCTGGAGGTGACGTGATACTAGTAGTGCTTAACTTTACCCCAGTAGTGAGGAGTGGGTACAGGATTGGCGTCCCGGAAGGAGGTTTTTGGGAGGAAATATTGAACAGTGATTCAAGAGTCTACGGAGGTTCGGGAGTTAGCAACGCGCCTGGCGTGAGGGCTGAGGATATTCCATACCATGAAAGACCCTACTCAATAGTACTAACACTCCCCCCGTTAGCCGCTCTCTTCCTTAAGTATAGGGGTTAAGGACTATCACCGGATTCGGTCATGGCAGTTCCGGTCTTAACAATACCTATTAAGAATTAAAAAGAATCCCGCATGGTTTATCTGGTGCTTGAGATGTCGAGCTTAAGTAAGTATGTGGTAATTCACGCGCATTTCTATCAGCCGTCAAGAGAGGATCCGTGGCTCTTTGAGATCCCTCAAGAAGAGAGTGCTTACCCCTACCACGACTGGAACGAGAGAATTACTGAGGAATGTTATAGGCCTAACGCCCTAATTCCCATAATTGATAGTGAGGGTCGAGTAATCGACGTAATCAACAACTACTCCTGGATTAGTTTTAACGTAGGTCCTACATTGCTTAAGTGGCTTCAGGAGAAAGCCCCTGACGTCTACGAGGCCGTTGTAGAAGCTGATCACATTAGCAGGAGTAGGTTCTCAGGTCATGGATCCGCTATCGCGCAAGTCTACAATCACATGATAATGCCTCTTGCCAGCAGGGAGGATAAGTACGTAGCTGCTTATTGGGGGATAGAGGTCTTTAAAGAGGCATTCGGTAGATTGCCCGAGGGTATGTGGCTCCCTGAAACCGCCGTAGATGATGAAACTCTTGACGTGTTAGCGGAGTTAGGCATTAAATTCACTGTGTTGGCGCCGCATCAAGCACGTGAGGTGAGGGGGCCTGACGGTGTGTGGGTGGATGTGAGTGGTGGCAGGATAGACACTAGGCAACCATACATCTACAAAACCTCTTCCGGGAGAAGCATTGTTTTGTTCTTCTATGACGCAAGACTCTCACACGGTGTCGCGTTCGGTGATTTACTAAGTAATGGCGACATTTTCGCTAAGAACATTCTTAAGGCTTTCAGCAACTCAGGTGACGTAGAGCTAGTCACTATAGCTACCGACGGGGAGACGTACGGGCACCATAAGAAGTACGGTCACTTAGCACTCGCTTATGCGTTAAGGGATCTTAACGCTAAGAAATTAGCTAGAATAACTAACTTCGGCGAATTTCTGGAGCTTAACCCACCCAGACAGGAGGTCAAGATATTCGAGAAGACTTCCTGGAGTTGTGTGCACGGAATCGAGAGATGGAGGGGTAACTGCGGGTGCAGGATAGACGTCAACAGAGCTTGGAGCCAGGAGTGGAGGAAGCCTCTCAGGAACTCTATGGATTGGTTGCTTAACGAAGTTAAGGGGGTCTTCTTTAGGGAAGCTCGTGAAGTCTTCATAGACCCCCTCAACGCCCTACTCAATTACGCGTCATTTATGGGCAAGCCTGAAGAATCAGTAACTAATTACTTAAGCAAGTTAATTAAAATCCCTGTCACTAAGGATATCATGATAAGAGCACTTAAGCTCCTGGAGATGATGAGGCACGCTTACCTAGCTCTCTCCAGCGATGGCTGGTTTTTCGACGACATATCCAATATCGAGTCTATCCAAGTTATGAAGCACGCTGCTAGATCCATGCAACTCGCTGAGGAGTTAGCCGGCGTGTTTTTAGAACCTACGTATTTGAAGTTTCTTGAGGATGCTAGGAGCAATATACAGGACCTGGGGAACGGCGCGGAAATATACGAGCGTTACGTGAAGAAAGCCTTCGTAGACTTTCACGACGTATGCATATTACACTCCATGTTGAACCTAAATAACAATTCCCCAGAACGCGTTAGAAGAGTCTTCGGTTACTTGATTGAAGACCTGGGTAGCGAGTCTCACGTCCTAGGGAGTCTTAAGTATTCCTTCGGTAAGGCGCGGATTACGTTCCTAGCTACCTTGGAGAGTCGTGAATGTGTTCATTATTCTCACTCAATAAATGGTCGTGTCTTAATAGGGGCTTCAACATCTCCTGAGGGACTTGATTTGAGGGGTCTGCATAACACCTTAAGAGATTACGTCAGCGACAACGACTTCACCGGGCTCGAGAAATTTGTGTTACAAAGCTTCAGTAAGGTTAGGAGTTTTAGTGAGTTACGTAGAGATTTTCAGAACGTCATCATAAGTAGCTACTTCAACAACTTACTTGATAGGGTTCATGGGAGGGTTAAGGAAATATTAACCACCAACTACTCAATAGCTAGGAGCGCCGTCCTCTCTAGAGCACCCTTTCTCGACTACTTCAAGGAGTTTATTAAGTTGTACGTGACTTACGAGTTACGTGAGTTGCTCAATAAGCAGTTGCTAGACCCCTCCAACTTAAGTGACGTTCTCACAATGATTAAAGAGTTCGGTGTTGAGCTACCTACAGTGGTGAGCGAGCTAGATACCGGGATCTCCAATCAATTACGTTCACTTGTTAAGGACTTGAATAACTTGAGTGTCTTAAAGAACGCTGAGAAAAGTGTTTCTGTGTTGAAAAACCTCATAAGTGCTTCAGCTCTCAGAAATCTCTGGAAGACTAGAGCTACGGTATGCTTATTGATGAGAAAGTATGGGGATAGCCTAAGAGAAAGGGTTGAAGAAAGGGATGAGATGGCTGTCGAGGTTCTGACGATTCTTAAAGAGTTGAGCGACATTCTAGACGTTAAGTGCCTGGAGTAGCGCGCTTAAGAGCTGAACGCTGTTTTGT
>DAIRVF010000105.1:0-4543 GCA_036802965.1 Zestosphaera sp. | reverse complement strand
GCACTTTCAGGTGGGAGAGGATAGAGGCTATGGCTAGAGGTGTGGGGCTAGACCCTGAAGTCGCCATGAGGAGCATAATATGGGCTAGGGCGATAAACAGCGACCACCAAATCTCGTTAGTTGAGGAAGCTACTAACGAGTTACTCCCTAACGAGAACATAAAGCTACTCATAATAGACTCGGTCATCAGCCACTTCAGAGCGGAGTATGCTGGGAGGGAGACCCTAGCCATAAGACAGCAGAAACTCAACAAGCACTTACATGACCTAGCTAGGATAGCGGAAGCTTTCGACATAGCGGTAGTCGTGACTAATCAGGTCATGGCGAGGCCAGATCTCTACTACGGTGACCCGACGCAAGCTGTCGGAGGGCATGTGTTAGCGCACGCGCCGGGCGTTAGGGTTCAGTTAAGGAAGGGTAGGGGGAATAAGAGAATAGCTAGGGTTGTTGACGCGCCCCACTTACCGGAAGGCGAGGCCGTTTTCGCGATAACTGAGGAAGGAATCAGGGATGTAGAGGAGTAAGTGTTGAGTGTTGAGGAGCTGACTTTAATCGTAGCTGTCTTAGTCACTCTTTCATACGCGTCGATATCGGACCTTAAGAGCAGGGAAGTAAAAGAGTATGTGTGGGTTCCGGCATACCTCCTATCGGTAACGATTAACTTATTATCAGGTAGTTACGACTTACTACAGCTGGCGTTAGCTTCGGTACCGGCTCTTCTAGTCTTAGTCTTCGCAGTATTTGATATGATGGGTGGGGCAGACTTCCTAGCTCTCTTACTAGTCACTCTGGCGCACCCTAGGATACTTCCTAAGCCAATAACCTACTTGACCCTCATGTACTCACTACTCATTCCGGTAGCATTAATATTAATCAACCTGATCCACGGCTTGAAAAACCTCAGGCACTATAAGGAGCTTAAGTGCGTTAAGGGAAGTAAGACTGCTTTATTATTTCTAGGCCGCCCTGCTAAAGTAGGATCGTTTCTTAAATCGAGGTTCACCTACTTACTGACGATTCCTGTGAGAGAGGGGGATAGTGCGTCGTTCGAGTGTCGCGCCTCGTTCTCCATGGACGAGGCTTACGAGGAGAAAATAAAGACTAGCTTGATGGATATGCTAGACAAGAAAATACTTAACGCCGATGATTTTGTCTGGGTTACTCCAGGACTACCTCAGATAGTGTTCTACTTGATCGGATACGTGGCGGCGTTAGCTACTCCGGAAACACTCCTACACTTTATAATTCCCTCAACGTGAGTTATTCTTCGGTAGTGAGGGTTATGCGTGAGCAAACCCTGAAGATTTTGTGGGCTCCTTGGAGGATGAGTTACGTAGTCAAGGGCTCTGCGGAGGAATGCATATTCTGTAAAGCGGTTAGAGGGGGTGACGAAGAGAATTACGTAGTGTTAAGGTCTGAACACACTATAGCAATGCTCAACATATTCCCTTATAACACAGCGCACGTCATGGTGGCGCCGGCAAGACACGTCGCGAGGATAGAGCAGTTAACGCGTGAGGAAGTCTTAGACTTATTCGAGGTTCTTTCCAAGATTATTAAAGCGATTGACGCCGAGTACGCCCCCCAAGGATACAACATAGGGGTGAATATGGGGAGGGTTGCCGGAGCAGGCGTCGAATCACATATTCACGTTCACGTAGTCCCTAGGTGGTTGGGGGACACCAACTTCATGCCAGTGATCGCTGGAACTAAGGTAATGCCTGAAGACCTGCGTAGCACGTATACTAGAATAAGGAGCAGGGTCTTATCTCAGGAGATAGCACGTTAATGTTTAATTTACTGAATTGTAAAACCTGTTCGTCCTCTCCGAGGAAGCATCTCCGCAAGTGATATTAGTCTAATGAATCAATCATTTTTAACGCTGACGTATTCTGCGTATATGAGGTACCTAACTTGAAGAACCTGGTTTACGAGTTGACGGGTAAGGACTTAATAACTACTCAGGAGTGGAGCGTTGATGAGTTAAGGATCGCGCTAAACCTAGCTAAGGAGTTTAAGTGGGTTGCTCACTACTACGGCGTTAGCAAGATACCGCCCATCCTAGAGAGGAAGACTTTCTTCATGTTATTCTTCGCCGGCTCTACGAGGACTAGGGCAGCTTTCGAGGCAGGCATGACATACTTAGGTGGTCACGCACAATACATAGGAGCGCAGGAAACACGTATTGGGGAGGGTGAAGCTGTTAAGGACGTGGCAGCCATGTACGAGAGGTATGGACACGGCTTAGGGATAAGGATACTTGATAAAGCCATAGATTATAAACACGGTGCTGGGAACCAGCTAATACGGGAGGTCGCTAAGCACGTTAAGATACCCGTGATTAACATGGCTGACGATCAGTTCCACCCAACGCAAGCCCTAGCCGATTACATGACTTTCGAGGAGCTCTTCCCCAACCCTAAAGGCAAGAAATACGTTATTATGTGGGCTTACTCCCCGGTCGTCAGAGGTCCTTGCAGCATTAACGAGGATCTCCTAATGTTTACTAGGATGGGTGTTGACGTAACAGTAGTGCACCCGCCGGGCTACGACTTATTCCCTGACGTGGTTGAGTGGGCTAAGGAGAACGCGAAGAACTCGGGCTCAGTCCTAGAGTTCAGTAATGACTATAGGGAAGCTCTGAAAGGAGCTCACGCAGTATTCCCGAGGAACTGGGCTTCGAGAACCCTCCAAGAACTGGGTTACAGTAAGTATGGTCAAGAAGAACTGAAGAATTACGAGAAATTCAAGGACTGGAGAGTAACTAAGGAGTTGATGGATCTCATGGATAGGTCCGGGGTCTTAATGCACGTGATGCCTATCTTCAGAAACGCGGAAGCCGATGACGAAGTAGTTGATAGTCCTAGATCCGTCCTCTACGAGCAAGCTGAGAACGGGCTATGGACTAAGATGGCTGTCCTAGCCTTAACGATGGCTGGACTCAAGTAATGATTAACTAAAACACGTATAAAAACACGATAATTTTTCTTTATCGAATAAAATAACGTTTTATTGAAATCAATATAGTGAAGTTTAAAAGATGGCGTTCTTAATGAGTTATGTGGTGACGTGTTTGGGTAAGCCGTGGTACGTAGGTATTTGGGAAGGTCAAGACTACCTCTCTAACTTGGAGAGGACACAGGAAGACATAAAGCTGATTATCGAAGCCGCCAGAGACTTAGAGAGGAAGTTTAAAGCTAAGGTCCCCACACCATACCTCCAAGGACAAACACTATTCATGTTCTTCTACAACAGGTCTTTGAGAACTAGAAACAGTTTTGAGGCAGGCATGTCTCAGCTCGGCGGCCACGCACACTTCTTAAGCCCTCAAGACGTCTATACCCCCACACTCCCCGAGGACATGGAGCCTTACAAGACTGAAGCCATAAGCGACGTCGCTAGGGTCTTGAGTAGGTATGGGAACGGGATAGCTATAAGGATTTACGCTGACGCAGCTAAATGGCATATCGGCAGAGGACACAGAGTCATCGAGGAATTCGCTAAGTGGGCTACCATACCGGTTCTCAACATGGAGGACGACATATTCCACCCCTTCCAGTCCTTAGCTGACATTAAGGCCGCGCTAGACGTCGTGCCTAACCTGAGGGGTAAGAAGTTCGTGGTTTCCTACGCTTACTCCGGCGGTCTCAAGCCGTTAGCTGTCCCGCAAGACGTCGCCATCATGGCCGCTATGATGGGTGCTGAGGTATGGATCGCTCACCCACCAGGCTTCGAGTTAATGGATAACATAATGCAGAAGGTTAAGGAGTTAGCTGATCGTTACGGCGGCTCAGTCAAAGTAACTCACGACATGAAGGAAGCTTTCGAGGGAGCCACCTTCGTTTACCCGAAGGCCTGGAGTCCTAAAGGGTTCTTCCCACCCTTCAGCGCTGACGGAAAGGTACATAAGGAGGAAGCTATGGAGTACCAGAGCAAGTTCAAGAACTGGATAGTTACTATGGACCTTTTGGAGGAGTCAGGCAAGCCATACTACATGCACTGCGGACCGGCTGACAGAGGTCAGGAAGTTACGGACGAGGTTCTAGACACGTACGAGAAATCACTCTACTTCGAGGAAGCTGAGAACAGACTGCACGTCCAGAAAGCCGTGATGTCGATGGTTATGGGAAGTAGGTATGAGTGAGGGGTGTGTGCTTAATTGAGTAGGGATGAGAGGTATATCCTCATAGCTCTAGGAGGTAACGCTTTCCAGTCAAAGGGGGATAAAGGAACCCCTGAAGACTACTGGAGGAACGCTTACAGAGCCGCGGAAACCATAGTGAGGATAGTTAAGGAGGGGTATAAGGTAGTCGTTACACACGGGAACGGACCTCAGGTAGGCATCATAATGGAGTGGATGGAGAGATCTAAAGACAAGATACCTCCCCTAACAATGGACATAGCCGGAGCAATGACTCAAGGATGGCTAGGCTACCTACTAGCTCAGTCAATAAGTAACGTACTCTTAAGAGAGGGGATTAAAGACTCTGTCAAGGGCGTCGTGGCCGTAGTCAATCAGGTTGAGGTAAGGAGGGACGATCCT
>DAIRVF010000104.1:0-4617 GCA_036802965.1 Zestosphaera sp. | reverse complement strand
GATGTATTCTATTACTGGAGGGAGCCAGGTTGACGGGTGAATCAGCCTCACTAACGTGTATGAGGTCAGAATTAATGGGTCTACGTAGAGTTGCGGGTTTGAGTTAAGTAGTTTCACAGGATCTACGTACTCATACTTAGTTGAATCAACTAATGCTAGGATACTGTCTGACTCGCTAGTCAGTAGGTCTATGCTCTCCCTAAGTAACCTCTCATACTTCTTACCCCAAGTCTCGTCCTCAAGCACCTGGTTGGTTAGTAGGGATCCATCAGATATTACTAAGGCTTTACGCCGTTCCTGAGTCTCTAAAACCGCGACATGCATTACTTCAGAGCCCTCGCCGAGCTCGCTAACCATTTTAACGATACCGTCACTAGCCAAGGCAACCCCCCTAGAAGGCGTCACCCCTAGGATTAGTGTGTCCTCACCACTCTCATCGGTTGATTTGATGAAGGAAGCCTTATCAAGGTATAACTCATCACTATACCCTCCTGGGTAGTTAAAGAATGCTTTCAGGAAGTAGGAGGTGTTTCCCGGAGTTTGTGCTTGAGGGAGCTTGAGTAGGAGTCTGCCGTCAACTCTCACACTAAACCCTAAGCCCTCTAGGATCGTGTTGGAGTGCCCTGTCTCGTCAGCTATGAAGAGTAGTGTTGTGTTGCATTTCTTACTTAAGGACTTAATGGAGTCTAGGTCTTTCTCCGTGAAGGGTTTTTCAGGGGAGACAACCACTATTAAGAGCTTATCACACACCCCCACAGACTTATTAGCGGTTATCCAGTCCCGAACGACTTGAACATCCCCGAACCTCTCTTTAAGCATGTAAAGTAGTTTAGAGGTTCCTAATTTACCGGTGTTTAGGGGTGACGCACCTACGGGGACCCCCATGCTCGGAGGACCTAGCTCGACAACAGCTATTAGTGAGGCTATAAGTAAGGCTAGGAAAGTGGTTGTGGGTACTAGAACTAAGACCTCTTTTCTCACACTCTTAGGCTCGCTCATCAGGTTTAGCACCTAACTCCGCGCTGTAGACATAGGCAGCTATCTTAAGTGCTTGTATCGACGTTGCCAGGAACGCGAAGCCAGCTAAGGCCGTCAGGAACGATGTCCCCACCATAGCGCTACTCATGTAGTACACTGACCACATCAGGAATATCGTTGCTAGAATGAACGACGCTGCCGCGAAGACCATGTACACGTACCACTTCTTAATTTTTAATTTACTCATTCAATCACCTCACGGTACAAAACCTGTTAGCTGGAGTAGTAACTCACCAACCCTCAGGAAATTCCTGTAGTATGTGAAGTAAACATTAGTCAACGTCTCGTCCAAGCTTAAGTGACCTAGGTACTGAGCAAACATCATTAGAGCGAGCAGTACTAGGAATGCTGAGATAATGCCCTTACTAACGTAGCCCCTGAAGAACTTAGTTACGTATCCGAAGAGGCCCCACACAAGCATGAAGAAAATAATCTCAGTAAGTAACCGAATGACCACAGAATTAGTTATGGGACCCGCAACCGAGTTCAAGGCCGGAAACACTCTAAGAACGTAATTAGAGTAAATGAAGCTGGAGACTACGTAGAGGGGTGGAGCGACATAGAGAGCTAAGATGAAGCTCATTAAGGAATGGAAGGGATACTTAATCTTGTCGAAAGCCTTAATAGTTGTCCTCAGCTCAACCCTAGCTAACTCTGGGTTAGGACTAATGAAGTAGGCAAGCGCCTCTACTAGGTTGTGAGAGGGTTCTATGAAAGCTATCAGGAATGTAATGGTTAGTAAAGCCTTGCCAACCGGGTTGTCCGTGAGGAAATCGCTGAGCACCCTAACCCTAGAGTAGGGTGGTATGGCTCCCATGAACGAGAAGAATAGATTTATGTAGAGGTAAATTAAATACGCTGAGCTAATAACCAGTAAGCACACCACTAAAGCAAGGAGAGGGTAAGAAGTCTTAGATCCCTCAACCTTAACGTCCCGCAACACCCCCGCCCTAGAACCCCTGAGGCTAGTTAGGTATGTGTTAATCGATAGTAGCGTGAGTAAGCCCAGCGCGACTAATACTAAATAAGTGGGGTCTGGCCGCGAGCTCAAGAAGGTGAGTAGTGAGGTAATCACGTACAGCTTATGACTCAAGGCTATGACCGTGAGTACGGCTAGTAAGGGAGTGATTAGCGTGAGCAGGCTCGTCAAAACTGTTAAGTCCTTGCTAAAGAGGATCGTGGTGATTCTCAGTAAATCGCTGATTAACTTTCCTGAGAGAGTATTGATTAAGAGGTTATTTATTGAGGTCCAGAACACTAAGAGAACTATGACTCGGCCAACCAGTCCTAGGATCGGCTTAGCCCTCAAGACTTACCCACCAAATCCTTTAATCTCACGTAATTACTGACTACCTCATCCACTAACGCGCTCTCGTCTAATGCTCCCCACCTAACCTTCTCGTAAGCAAATGTGATGTCCCTGAATACTGAGTCAGCCTCAGGGAGTGTTTTAGATACCTTCTCGTAGTACTCCCTATGCGTATCGCTAGGACTCCTCTGAACCTTCTTTCTAAGCAACTCAACAGAGCTCCAGTAGGTTCTAATAATTCTCGACTCGATGCCGAGTCCGTAAGAAGGTCTGCCGCTACGTGGAGTTAGGCGTGCTAGAACAGAGCTAATCTTGTCTTGCCTCAGAAATATTATTAAGGATATCGTGAGGGCTAGAGCTAATACTATGAATGGTAGAGTAGTGCCTAAATCAATACTCAAGGATGTCAACGGGGGTAATGCTAAACCGGCTGAAGGTAGTTTAAGGCTAGGTATTGCTGGCGGGGTTTGCTGAGGATTTAAGAGATCCTCAAGACCCTTAATGAAGTTCGCGTTAGCCTCGTGCTCATTACCTAGGAATTGTAGCGCTGAATCTAACACTTCCCTCATTAACTCCTGGTCAGCGAGTTGAGTTAGTGATTCCGAGCCTCCTAAGTTGAGTAAGGAATTAATTAAGCTATTACCTAAAATCCTCAAAAGAAGTGAGTCTATCTGCCTCCTTGACTCAGCATCACTACTTAAATTTCTTAACGCGTAGAGCGCTCTCACGTAGTCGTCGAAGCTGATCTTACCTGAGGAATACATCTCGTTAATAAGGGTGAGTAAGTAGTTACTCACATTGCCTGTTAAGGCCGCTTCCTGAATAAGTGATCTCAGCTCATCATCCATAATACCTTGAATGAGCTCGTCCACGCTGAGGGCACTATAACTCGTCAAGGCTTCAAGCTTGTGCGCGTTATCTAGGTCCCCGCCCTCCCTCATCAAAGACTGCAATTTACTCAGGTTTGGATCACCCATAATGTCTTCTAGGTCCCCGCCCTCGTTGATTGAGTTAAAGAGTTCCTTAAGTAATTGGAGATATTCCGTGTAGTTTAGTTGAGTGCCTGGTTCGTGGTCGTATAATATATCCAGGTAGTCGGGGAAGTCCGGGGTATGTATCTCGTTGGCTTCAGCTGCTGTCGCTATAGTTTGTGTTAGGAGGATTATGAGGGGTAGCATGAGTAACAAGACTTTCTCGACATTTTTGAGGGGGTTACTCAAGGTTTCGGGACCTCCACGCTTGCTAGGAGGTCTTCGATAACCTTCCCTGAGTTAACGCCGCTGATCTCGTACTCCGGCTTAAGTATTATTCTATGTGATAGTACCGGCTTAGCAGCACTCTTAATATCGTCTGGTATCACGTAATTTCTTGAGTCTATGTAGGCTAACGCCTTAGCAAGTCTTATGAGGGCAATGCCTGCTCTCGGTGAAGCACCTAACTTAACCGCCGGATGCTTGCGTGATTCCTCAACCAACCTGACCGCGTAGTCGTATATTGAGTCATCTACTCTGACTTTACGGACCTCCTTAATAGACTCAAGGACCTCCTCCTTACCCATCACCGGGCTTAACGCACTAAACCCTTCCTCGATCTGATCTATCTCCTTAATGATTTTCTTCAAGCCCTCTGTGGATGTGTAGGTTGATTCTATTCTGGCTAAGAATCTATCTAGTTGTGCTTCAGGTAGGGGGAAAACACCCTCGAACTCTATCGGGTTTTGAGTAGCTAAGACTATGAAGGGTTTCTCGAGAGGGAATGTCTGACCCTCAATACTTACCTGCCTCTCCTGCATAGCTTCAAGCAAGGCTGACTGAGTTCTAGGCGATCCCCTATTAATCTCGTCAATCAGTAATACGTTAGTGAATACAGGGCCTTTCCTGAGGGTGAAGGATCCCTGCCTAGCATCATAAACGTAACCACCTATTATGTCCGTCGGCAGTAAATCCGGAGTCATCTGAACTCTCTTGAAGTCTAGGTTCAGGAGCTTGGCCACGGTCTTAGCTGTTAAGGTCTTAGCTATGCCGGGCACACCCTCAATAAGGACGTGGCCCTCAGCAAGCAGGGATGCGATAATAAGCCTTACCTCATAATCCTTCTCAACCAGAATCTCCGAAGCCTTCTTAAGAACTAAAGCCCAGCTCATACCACGACCTAATAGATAAAGCAAAACCCAAGTATTTAAATTAAGTCAGACAGCCGCCACAACATCATTAAATCAGTTATCCTAGTATCACATCACCTAATTAAAAAATAAATTCTAAGAGTATATA
>DAIRVF010000103.1:0-4660 GCA_036802965.1 Zestosphaera sp. | reverse complement strand
TCGTTAGCGTCACTACCGCTCAACCCTAAAACAACCCTCCAGTCCTTGAAGCCCGTCAGAGACAGTAATTCCTCTGCTAGGTGGAGGGCGGGTATGTTGTAGCCATATATGAAAGTAAAGTGGATTAATTCTTCAGCCTGCTCCCTAATCACCTTAACGATCTCGGGATCGCAGTAACCGAGATTCGTGACGGCAGCGCTTGACGTGAAGTCTATGTAGGACTTGCCGCTGATGTCGAACACCTTGGAATTCCTCCCCCTAACGGCGATGACCGGCGCGTAGGAAGTCCTCTGAACTCTTGAAAACACCCTCTCGTACCTAGCTATGATTTCATCGGGTGCACTCAAATCAAGACCCAAACGATTACACCCTTTAAAGACTTGAAGAAATAATTATAAGGATCTTCGTAGACGGGTTGATCCGCTCAACACTCACATTAAACGGCAGAGAACTCACTCCGAGCGCTCGTTGCCTGCAAGCCTCCTCAGAATCAGGAAGTTAATGAGTATGAGCGCTATTGTTAGAATTAGGGATAAGCTTATTATGATTGGCAAGAACCCTGCATCCCCTAAACCGAAACATACTGGGATAAACAGCAGTATCACGCAGCCGGCAACCCCTGACGAGATCCCTTCTTGATTGGTGGAGGTCAGGGTCTGTAATAGCATGGAGAGGAGGATTAGTGCGAGGCCTGCGAACAGGACTATAATACCGAGTCTTAACAGGGGGTTTGCCACAGCTAATCACCTAATACTTGTAAGATAAACGTTGTGAGAGCGATCAACGTTAAGGTTATGGCGAGTATTAAGAGGATTACCGATACTTTCTGGCTGGTGCCGAAGACTATAGGTATGGGACCTATTATTAGGACGCCACCTCCCTCCAACTTACGGTTCCCGCCCTGACTAAATAAAGCGGCGAGAAGTAGTGAAATACCGCCAACAATCAGCACGAGCCCTGAGAAAAGCAGGATTTCAGGGAGTTCCACCGTCAGCCCCCGCTTAACAAGATCGCTAGGCGGAATATAAAGACTTGGCTTAAGTCATTCTACCAGAGAGTATGAGGCTTTTCAGTTTCTCAGCTTCTTCCTCGACGATCTTGCCGAACTCGGTACTCGGCTTAATACTCAATATCGTGTCCGGCTTGAAGAGCATGACTAGGAAGGAGGTTTCTGATCTAAGGCGGTCTAGCGCACCCATGTATGTGATCACCTTCCCAGGACCGTAAGCAAGTGCTTTAGACGGAGTTACCACTATGACGTGCTTGACTAAGCCCCTTAAACCTAGGGCGGGGAGTAACGCGTTACTGAAAGACTCGCAGAGGGTTACGTCATGTCTCGACATAACTGAACTCACTGACTCAACGATTAAGGAATCTATTTCCTTACTAACTAACTTGTTGTAGAGCCATGAACGATCTACCTCGTCAACCCTGCCTAAACCGCTGAGGAACCCTCTTATCTCGTTAGCTAGGTGATCACCTACTCTCTCAAGGTTTTCTCTAACCAAGTAGTAGTTTCTCTGCCCGGCCGAGGAAACCCTGACCAAAACTGCTTGATCGATTAGGGAGGTTAGTGATGTGAGGTAAGAGTCTAGTGACGGGTGCTTCATCAAGTCGTGAGGTGCTGTCATAATATCAACAGGATTCTGTAAGTCTATGTCTTTGATGAGCCCGGCCCTAACATACCTAACTACGTCCTCACCAACCAAAACACCTAAATCACGAGATTCTAAGAAATACTCGTACTGCTCCCAGAAAGAATGAGCGGCAACGGGCTTCACAACACCTACGGAATAACCCGATCTCCTCAAGTACTCGGCGAGAGCTAGGGTGAAGAAAGTCTTCCCAGAATTGAATGGGAGCAAACCGGAAACAACTACTAAAACCACCGCAACGCCCCAGTAATAAATCTCTGAGGATAAAATTATAGTTTAGTTAAAAACGAAACCCTACATGGTTAAGAAGTATAGGATGGTTAGGAAAACCCCTATCAACACCTTATGAGCTATGAACGCGTACTCAACTAACTTCCTTTGTTTTTCTTCAGACTTACTCTCCACTATTTTCGAGATCTTGTCGTTTACTATAGTTCCTAGTAGGTTCATGGATGTCAGGATTTTGTGTGCTAGGTTGCTCAATATGTTAGAAATCGCCTTAATCAGGTTGAGGAACGTGTTTACTTGCCCTAATTTAAATGGGCTTAATCTTTCTAGG
Organism: Zestosphaera sp.; assembly: GCA_036802965.1. Taxonomy (GTDB): domain Archaea; phylum Thermoproteota; class Thermoprotei_A; order Sulfolobales; family NBVN01; genus Zestomicrobium. Next base: position 2,446 of record DAIRVF010000103.1, on the reverse strand, counting down.
TAGTACTTATACATTTACCACCCAATTATATTTAAGATTAACAGATATATAAGCATCATAGCTTAATGCCTTAAGTATAAGTAAATTTAAATATGTTTATACTTGAAGCCCTTATTAAAGTAGTTAAGCAGGAGACTTTCTCGTCGTAAAACAACTATAAGGTTAGAGACTCCTAGAATACTCAGCTATCAGAGGATCTGATATCACGTAGTAGCCGTCCCTCTTCTCCACGATACTGAGCTCCACGAGAGTCTCGATGAGTCTCGTGATCTGCGCGTTTTGTAGTGGTCTGCCGAGCCACGCCTCAACAGCTCTCTTTATGCCTGACCAAGTGTTTATATCCAGAGATATTGCTTTCAGTATGTACGCGTAGTATCTAGACCTTCTGAAAACCTTATCTAACTCCTCCTTAACGAGCCTCAAAGCTTTCTCAGCAGCCTCGTTCACCGCCTCCATGGTAGGGTTACGTGATTCAATAATCGAGAAACCGAGGTAAGCTAGCCAACCCACCACCCCGTCAACCTTCTCGTAAATCTTCTGGAGGATGTCGTCACCAACCCTCATACCAGCCTCCTCAAAACCTCTCAAAAGGAACTCAATAGATTTCTCTCTACTGAATCTCTCAAGCCTAACCATCTTAACGTACCTACCGTATAAGGGGCTTGAAGCGTCATCTAACCTGAGAGTACTTAAAAGAAGACCTACCTCAGACCCGGTTAACACGAACCTCAAATTAGGTAGGTTATCGTAGGCGTACGCGAGAATATTCCAGAAATTCACCCTACCCTTACCACCGCTGAGATTCCTGAGAATCTGCGCTTCATCAAAAGCTACCACGACGAAGCCTCCCCCAGCCTCCTCACCGAATTGATTAAGCTTGTTAAGTATCCTGGCGAGAGTTAGGGACTCCTCACGCCAGTCAAGCTCCACCCTAAAACCATACACCTCAACACCTCTAATACTCTTCAAGTAATCGATTAACTTACCCCACCTAGATGTGGTACTGGAGAAAGCCTCGGATAGGAGTCTATAGAAAGCTACCTTACTATAACCCTCCTCCTCCAAAATCCTAAGATCCAGATAGACGTACGGTGTCTTAAGCTCGTTTAAAGCAACCCTCAAAACAGAGGTCTTGCCAACCCTCCTAATACCTAGTAGGAGGGTTATGGGTACCTTAAGAATAGATTCCTTAAGTTCATTAATCTCCTCCTCACGATCAAATAAGTCACTCCTCCGATCCTTCGGTCTAGGATCAAATAACATTAAGTAACACCTCCAATACTTAGTAACACCACCATTACTTAAATACCTTCACACACTAAGTGATTCACGGGTTAAGGATCTCAACACTCAAGTCTTACAGGTATGTCGGTGCTCCCTAGAACGACCCATCCCTCCTCATCTAGGTATGAGTTGATTGCTTTAAACACAACCCCCTTCTCAGACGCGTACTTCATCACGTAAAACATGTCTGGATCACCCAAACAATACGGCTTAAAGCCCTTCACGTTAGGTAGGGAAGCCATGAATACAACGTACGGTTTGAAAACACTTGAGTAATCAGCTAAGACCTTGATCTGCTTCCTACCCCTAATGGTCGGGCAGTCAGGATAAGACGCGTAATCATCGCCAACCCTCAACACAGCACTCTTCAGCTCAACAAGCCTCATACCATCAACACACTCAATAACGTAATCTATGACCTCACTAACTAACCTGAAGTTCCTCTTACGTAGAGAACACCCACTCAACCAAGGAATCAAACCCTTACTAAGTAAGTACTCAAAAACCTTACACTGAGTTAAGGTATCTAATATAGCGTAACCCCCAATATCCCTGACCGCCACCAACCTGTAATTAAGTCTCGACCCACTTATAACGCTACAGAAACCCTCCCTACCATTAACCAAGTACTCACTTAACCTCCCAGTATTCGTTAAATGAGCTAAGCTAACCTCACCACCCACCATAACACGAACAGTAAAACGATTTAACCTATCAACCAACGAGCACTTAACCAGGTTATCAAGCTTGAAGAGCCTCAACCACACCACCTCACTCACGAGACGTATGGAGGAGGTATTTATTAAATACTGGATAAGTGAAAGGAGGGGTCTAGGCGATACAAGACGTCGCGGAGGTCCCCACCCCCGCGTTGAGGCCCTAACGCCGGTCACGAGAATATGGTTTCCAGCTAAAAACGATTAACGTCTTAAACGTGTTAAGACCTCAATAACTAACACTATGACGTTAACGATTATTAATACTGCGGCGAGAGAGGTTAACAACCCTATGCTACCAGAGGTCCTTAATTCTAGCTCGTTCACCCGGTTCATGACATCCTCTCTCAACTTAGTCATGCTTTGATTCACGCTCAAGGATATCTCAGCTGACGCTTCCTTTAACTCACGTAATTCCTGTAGTGTTTGCTTAAGGTGTAGATCGA
>DAIRVF010000102.1:0-4681 GCA_036802965.1 Zestosphaera sp. | reverse complement strand
AGTCTACACCCTACACACCTAGAGTAATCCCTTAATATCCATATCTTCATACAAACCCCTAATATCTTACGAGAATAAATTAAAAGCGTTAATCTTATGTTTGAGTTTGTTTTCTTATGACTATCTTCTGACCTATTAGTGCGGAACTAGGTATTAACACCACGTTACCGTCCTTCCTCCTAGCTACTGTGAAGAGGGTTCCTATATCGATCACGACTACCTCGCTCTCCCCAGCAGCGTCTATCACGTCATTTATCTTGAAGGGTCTTGCTAGGAGTAAGAACATCCCCGCAACCGCTTGACCGAGGACCTGCTGAGTGGCGAAGCCTATGACTAAGCCTATGAAACCTCCTAAAGCTACGCCTGCAGCGCCGCCGGCAACCCCGCCAGCTATACCGGCTAGCAAAGCACCTAAACCTAAGATCTTAATAAGACTCCTTACAGCGGCAGCCGCGGAGGGACCGTAGCGCGGGGAGAGTAGGACGTAGAACATTGAAGCTATCGAGGAGACAATCAGCCAACCAATTATCAACGCTACTAAAACGTATATGTATGGCTGGTAATCTCTTAACACGAGCAGTCCTTCCAATGCTTTATTCTTCTCTACCAGGTCAGGTATGAAGTAGTTGAAGAACCAGTTAAGGACTCCTAAGACTACCACAGCAATTATTATGTAGATTATCAGCTTCCCTAAGATAGACCCGATACTATCCCTACCTGATGACATTATTAACACCATAATACATTATAACACATAAATTAATAAATTTTCGCTTACTTCCACAAACATAGAAAATTACTTCTTGCTCTTAGCTTTTTCCTGGGTTTCAGCACTCTTAGCTTTATGAGTTTCCTTAGACTCGCTAATCATGAAAAGCGTGGTTCTCTGTCTGCCACCCACTCTACTCACCTGCTTATACATCAGTAGGAAGATTATTAAGTTTTTAATCTCTAGATATTTACTTGGTGTTAATGGTGGATGAGGGCACTAACATATTGTCTAGCGAGCCAATCATCATGATACCCATATACATAACCCTATCCGTTACGTACGTGTTCCTGATCGCCGGGTCTGTAGGATACGTGGTTTACAAACCTAAGAAGAAGTCTTACAGGAGTGATAATATAGAGTTTGTTCTAGTAACCATAGCTAACAACAAAGTTAAGAACGCTTTAAGAGAGTCTTTAGAGAGTCTACGCAGTAGGTTTAGAGACTATTTAGTGTGGGTTGTGGTGGATGAGGGGGCTGAGCTAGTGGATTACTTGAGTGAGATGAGTTTCTCAGATCCTTATTTGAGGCTCGTAGTAGTTCCCAAAGAGTACGCGAGGTTCCGTAAAGGTAAGGCACGTGCTATGAAGTATTTCATCGATTACTTCGTAGAACCTGATAAATGGTATGTTTTCTTAGACGACGACAACATAATTCTAGATGATCGTTTTCTTTATGAGATACCTTACTACGAGGAGCTCGGTTACGTCGCGTTCAATCCCGTGCTAAAACCTAGGAAAGGAAACTCTGTCGTGGCTTACGTAATCGACTGGATAAGGTATTTCAATGACTTAACCTTATACAGGTTTTTCACAGGCTTCCTAGGAAAGCCTCTCCTAGGACTACACGGCGAGTTACTTGGTATCAAGGGCCATGTTCTGAAGGAACTTGACATCGACTTAACATCAATTGCCGAGGACTTCAGCTTAGCTGTTGAGTTAGTTAAGAGAGGTTATAAGACGTGGCAGTCAGAGACCGTCGTAAGCATTAAATCACCTAACAGCTTAAGCGATCTCCAGAGACAGAGGGCTAGGTGGTTTAAAGGAGTCTTAAGAGACTTAAGACGTGCCCCAAACCTGATGAAAGCCTTAATAACTATCAAGTCCTTCCTCTGGATCGCTCTCGCTTTAGTGATTATCACGGTGATAATGAGTGGTTTCTATAACTCGTTCATCATTTGCTTAATAATCATTAACTCATCATATCACTGGTTAGCGTATGTGTACGGAGCCTACAAATCAGGGAAGTTAAGGTACTTCCTAATAACCCCTATAGCCTGGTTAATCGAAGCCTCCTCCATCCTCAGAGCACCAATCATAAAAGACTTCTATGTGATTGACAAAAACTAATCAGTTGATGTCGGACACATCATTACCTCAGGAAGGGGAACTCTCATCATATCCTTATTATACACTCCCGACAAGATTCATGAGTGAGAGGGCTTATAAATTCACAGGTATTTAAGCCTTCACCAAATTATTCTGACCGTGTCGAGAAACTCCGAACTCCTTAAACTTTAAAACGTGACTAACTTTAATTATTGTAGTGATGAGGGATCAACCGTCTGAGGAGTGATGTTCCCAGGAGGACTGATAAAAGACTCTAGCCTTTAACGCCCATCCTAACGGCTTCACCTATGAATCTCTGCGCCATCATGTACATGATTATTATTGGTATTGCGTAGAGGATTGCCGTAGCCGCGAACATATTCCAGTACGTGGTGTATGCTCCCACGTACTTATACATTAAGACCGGTAAGGTCCTGAAGCCGAAGAGGTTAGCTAAGATAAACTCGGACCACGCACCCATGAAAGCGAATATAGCTAGCACTATTATCGGTGCTTTAGAGGACGGCAGAATCACCCTAAATATGAGCGTCCACCAACTACTACCGTCAACGAATGCTGCCTCATCCAACTCTCTAGGTATGTTATCAAAGTAGTTTTTAAGGAGCCAGGTATTGAAGGGGACCATACCGGAGACATACAAGAAAGGCAAGACATAGATATTGGCTAAGTTAAGCTTACCTAAGAAAACGAATAGAGCCACAAGAGATGCTATCCCGAAACCACCGCTAACCTGACTGAATATCAGGTAGGAGTAAAGAGCCGTGCTCTTACCTCTAAACTTGAATCTAGAGAAAGCGTATGCTGCCGGCGTTATGAACAGCAAAGCTAAAAACACTGTAGTCCCGGAAACCAGAGAGCTCAGAATTAGTGAGTTCCTGAAGTCTACGTCATTAATGACTAACACGAAATTCTCTAAAGTAAAGTATGTGATATCAAGTGAGAGCGTGGGCAATCTCGAGAATGCAGTGAGGAAAATGTAAAACACTGGATAAAGCAATGTAGCGGTTATGGAGAAAGCTATTGCCGTCATAAACAATTTGAGAAGGTAGAGCTTGAGTGTCGCCATACTCACTTACCACCCCTCTGGAAGACGAGCTTAAACCATATGTACACGTATACAGAGAGGATCAGGACAACTATTAAGTAGAAAGCCGCTGCATAACCCCACTCATAATCCCTCATAAACCTGTGATACCCGTAGAGGAGCAGCAAGTCATTACTGAAGATTAATTTACCCATGAAGTTTATCATAGGACCTCCGTCATTGAGAACGAAAGGTATTAGAAACGCTTGTAAGGAAGCACCTGACGTAAGGACTGCCACGAAAGCCACGGTCCTCATTATTAGAGGCAAGACTATCTTAGTAGTTCTCGAGAATACATCCGCCCCATCAACTATGGAAGCCTCGATAATCTCCTTAGGAATGCCTGAGATAGCCCCACCGACCACGGTCATTACGAAGGGGTAAGCCAACCACATCTCTATGATGTTATACGCGAGGAAGGCATCCCACTCATTCATTATCGTCCCCACTGCTTGGAAGGGTCTCCCAGCAATTAAAGAGAAGAACTGCGTCATGGGACCATACCTAGGGTCTAGAGCGCCTCTCCATATCATAACGGATAGTATGGCAGGCAAAGCCCACGGCGTCAGCAACAACCCCCTCATAATCCTCTTCCCGTAGATCAGGGGTGACGAGAAGAGGAAAGCAAGACTTACCCCAACCAACATCTTGAGAGGTACTGAAGTCACAAGAAATAGCAGAGTTTTCAGTAATGAGTAGTAGAAAGCTGGGTCATTAAATAACTGAATGAAATTGCTGAGACCCACGAATTGAAGCGGTCTAGCAGGGTAATCCGGTCTATACACGTTTATCTGGTTAGCGTTAGTGAACGCTAAGTATACTGAGAAAGCTATTGGCCATATATTAAAAAACATGAAAAGGAGGAGTGACGGAACTGTGAGGAGAAGAGCTATTTTAGTAGGGAAAAGAAGTTCTTCTTTACCTTTAGGTTTCCCCATACCCGTAATTCACCTTACCCGGAAAGCTTCTGAAGTATCTGTGCTTGAGCGTAATTGAGTGCTTCCTCTACGGTCTGTACGCCCTGATTTATAGCTGTTAATGCGTCGCTGACAGGACCCCACACGTAATTCATTTCAGGACTTGAGGGCATAGGTATGCTTCCCTCCACAGCCTTAGCGTAACCATACACTACGGGAAGCTCGGATAAGCCCTCCCACTCAAGAACAGCTTTAAGAACTGGAACGAAACCAGCTACCTCAGCTAGTTTCTGTATAACTTTATTATTCAGGGTAAACCATAGAGCGAAGAGTACTGCAGCTTCTTTATTCTGGGAGTTTGGATTAAGCCATATTAGCTTAACACCTGAATACGGCTTCGGTACTATTGTTTCAGATATTTTAGGTAGCGGCGTTACAGTGAAATCTATGCCAGCGTCTCTGATAGCTTTAATATCCCAAGGACCAGTGACTATACACGGTGTTTTACCCGTTAAGAATAAGTTTAGTTGCGCGTCATGACCTAGGTCGCCTTGATACAGGT
>DAIRVF010000101.1:0-4703 GCA_036802965.1 Zestosphaera sp. | reverse complement strand
CTTAACAGAGGCACCCCTACTTAATTACCTACTGAAAAGCTTTTATAGGTTGCATTACTTGAGGTATTACTTAAAAGAAACACCCGTATATATCAATCGGTGAAGCGTGAATGAACACGTACCTTAAACTAAGCGTTCTTTCAGGTCTCTTCCTCCTATTCTTGCTGTCAACCAACCCCGCGTCAACTAGAGATTACTACGTAACGGTGCGGCCGGGCATGACTAACTACTACCTGAACGCTGACGGGTCAGTATTAGTTGAGCTGGTTTTCTCTAATGTCTCAAGTCAGTCCTTGGAGGTTCCTCTAGAACCGGGTTACGACGCCTCAACTCTCTACGCTATAGACTCTGACGGCGCCTCCCTACCTGTCGATTTAATAAATGATAATGCCATCATCAACGTGATAAGTAGTGTTGAGTGGGTTAGGTTCATGTACGTCATCAACAACTCTGAAGTAACTGATGAAGTAGTTCTTAAGTTTACATTGAGACCTCAAGGGAAGTGCGTCATACACATACCAGAGGAACTCCTACTACTAACGTATTCTGGAAACCCAACAATATACGTGAGTGATGAAACGTTACTGCTAGAATATGAGGATGCTGATTTAGTAGAGGTTGCTCTAATACTGCTTCAACCAACCACGCAAACCCCCACCACAGCACAGCAACCCGGAACTAGAAACACTCTCGTAACCACGGCTGTTATAGCAGCTCTAGTAGCAGTCATCTTAGCTGTTGCCCTCCTCTACTTGAGGAGTAGGAAACATAAGTAAGAAGGTCTCTTAAAGCGTTTCCCTATTCATCATAAGCTTTTAAGTTTAGACCTCATGTTCAGACCTTCAAGAAGGAAGAGAGTGAAAGCAGTTAAACACAGAGTCAGTAATAACAGCTTATCTGAGGTTACTGTTTTGTTGATTAAGATCATGTATGTTTGACTCAAACTAACGCCTAAGAAAAACAGTGAGTATATCAGTAATCTCGGTATGAGTCTCCTCCCTAAGAGGACGTAACCCTCAAGATGTATGGTCTTAGTGACTACGTAGCCGTCGCCCCTCCTACCAATAATCCCTAAATCCTCTAATCGCTTAAGATGGTAATGAACACTACTCACAGGCATGTTCAGCGCTCTAGCAATATCTCTAACACCCTTAGGGTCTTTAGATTCGAGGAGATAGACATATATCCTGAGAGCTGTCCTACTTAAGTCTTCTGCCTGAGTAACCATCAGCTATATCACTAAGTATATTACATGACTCTCACTTAAGAATAACTAAGGTTCTAATACTTGAACACCAAAGTTCAAGCCATAGAGTTATCTAAGCCTTAAATAAGGAATTAAGTGAGGTGATGTAATGAAGCGAGAAATCTTCGCTCTACTAGCTATAGCGTCTTTAATTGCCGGCGCATCCCTACCCTTCATAATGAGTAGTATCTACGGCGAACCTCACAAGCCTGTCACACCAACCTACCCGCTGACTAGTCCTTACGGTGGTCAGCAAGTAAATATCTCCTTAATTAACTTAGAAGGCTTGAGGAAGTTTAGTAGTTACGAGGAGTTATTCCAGTACTTAAGATCTCTAACTGATTTAAGAGTCTTAGCTAATCAACTGACTTACTTGTATGGGGTGCGAGATACACTGATTGTGCCGCTTACCCTGCCCATAGCAACTGCATCACTCGTATCCGACCTAAGAGAGTCATTACAAACAACCACGACTTCCAAGACTAACGTTCAGGTTGAGGGTATTGACGAGCCGGACATAGTTAAAGTAAGTAATGAGTTAATAGCAGTTGCTTCAGGCAGTAAAGTGTTTATTGTCAGCATGCCCGGAAAAACGGTTTCAAGCGTGCTCGCGTTGGATGAGTACGTGCGAGGTTTATTCCTATACAAGAATAAATTGTTGGTTATTACGGAAACATACGTTAAGTATCCGATAATCCCGGAAATAGAGTGCAGGTGCTTCGTAGTACCATCTGGAACACCTAACGTGAACACCTACGTGTTCGATATTAGCAACGTCAGTAATCCAGTCTTATTAAACAAGATCACAATGACTGGCAGCATGCTGAGTTCCAGGCTCTCAGGTAATTACCTGTATGTAGTAACTAACACGCTCGCCAACGAACTCATAGTACCTTTAGTTAACGATAAACCTGTACCTCTAGAAACCCTCGTGGTTGTGGATGTGATCCCTAACGCTTACACACTGATACTGGCACTAGATCTCGACGAACTAAACTACGCAACATACACGTTTATGACGGGAGGCGGTAGCTGGCTCTACATGTCACTCAATAACCTCTACATAGCTCGCGGAACCGAGTTTAGCTATCTAGACGCGTATCTGCTGACATTAAGAACCTTCACTAACTACCTACCTATAGACATAGCGAGCATGATAAGTGAGTTAATAGATGCTGGGCAATTAGATTTAGCTCGCGAGAAAATCGAGGACTACCTCCTAAACATGAGTGAGGAGAATCGTAAGGAACTAATTACTAAAGTCGTTAACGATATTAACAAGGAGCATAAGCACGACTTGACCACGTTCTACGTATTTTCCGTCGAGGGACTCACGATAAGTCTGAGAGGGTCATTCAACGTCTCAGGACACCTACTCGACCAGTTCGCTATGGAGGAGACAGGCAATTACTTCATAACCGCTACGACGGACAACAACTACTCGGTAATAGTGTCTTTCGAGCCTACCTCTTACCAGATATATGAGACGACCACTAAGAGATCAAATGAGATAGTTATTCAGGAATGCACAGCTAATGTGTGCGAAAGTAGAAGTGTTCCGGTAATGAGTGACTGGGGTCAAGTCTCCTACGGGTACACGAAACCCAGGCTCATAATCTACGTGTCCTTCACCGGGGAAGTCAGTAACAACGTGTTTATAGTAGACTTAACTAGTCTTGAAGTAATAGGTTCTTTGAGAAACCTAGCACGCGGGGAAAGAATATATTCGGCTAGACTAATAGGAAACGTCTTCTTCCTAGTCACGTTTAGGCAAGTGGATCCCTTATTCGCTATAGATATTTCAGACCCTGAAAATCCTCAGGTATTAGGTTACCTCAAAATACCCGGTTTTAGCGAATATCTACATCCGTTACCCGGTAACAAGTTATTAGGTATAGGTCTTGAAGACAGGTCTCTTAAGATATCTCTGTTCAATGTCACGGACCCGACCAACATGAGTGAGATTGCGAAAGTCCTGGTGTACTCTGCATGGTCTCAAGCACTTCAAGACCACCACGCAGTAACCATATACCTTGAAAAAGAGCTGATCATGATACCTATCACGAGCTACTCAGTAGGCTACGTATCTAGTGGAGCTCTAGTGGTGAGATATAGTAACAACGAGTTGAAGGTTGAGATAATACTGCCTCACGAGTACTGCTTGCGGATAGCTTACGTAGGTAATGAACTATACACCATATCCTCAAGCCTAATAAAGATATTCGACGCAAATACCTATGAAGAGCTAGGGCAAATAATTCTCGAGAAGTGAATTGGTGTTTTTAATTTAAATAACACTCAGAATAAAAATAGGTTCCTAACACATGGGAAGAAAGACCTGAACATATATAAACAGCTTCAACTAAAAAGGTTTTAATGATTGTTTCATGGGTAGTTAGGCACTACCGGCGGTAGTCTAGCTCTTCTAGAGTAGAGAATGTTCAACACTCTGTGAAGCACTATCAGCAGTATTATCCCTATAGGGAGAAGCACTAACGGGCTCGTGATCCCTACTGCTAATAACGCGTAGAGTATGATACCCACGAATCCTGCGGTAACTGCGTAAGGTAGTTGTGTTGAGACGTGATCTATGTGGTCTGAAGCGGAGAACATGGATGACATGATGGTTGTGTCACTTATTGGTGAGCAGTGATCTCCGAAGATACCGCCGCCGAAAACAGCTCCTATGGAGGCGAAAGCCATTAAATACGCGATGCCTATGTTATCCGGGTATTGTAGGAGAGCTAGTTGCCAAGCCATGGGCACGGCTATGGGCATCATGACCCCGAAAGTCCCCCAGCTAGTGCCTGTAGTGAATGATATGAACATCGAGGCTAAGTATATTATCAGCGGGACTAGAAACACTGAGAGTCCAGCTACCACCGCTCCGTGAATCACGTAGTCGGCTGTACCCACCGCGTCAGTCGCCGACTTAATAGTCCACGCGTGAAGCAAGATAGTGTTAGGTAAGACCATCAAGTACATGCCTCTGACGGTATGCTTCATTATTTCGCCAAAACTCATTATTCGACCTATCAATACCCAAGCAAACGTGACGAAATATGTCGCCATGCCAGCCCAGAAGAGTGCTTTAGCTGTGTCAGCGTTCATTAAAGCTTTTGTGAAGGGCGTCTCCCAGAATTTACTGAGTTCTTCAGCACCAGTAGCCCACATACCTAATAAAGTGACTAACACCAAGACTATCATGGCTACCGCGAAAAGCCATCCTGAAGCTTGTTTCTTGGCGGTTGGCTCCGCACCCAGGACCTCCTCAGTAGGTAATAGAGGGGTTGCACCATCCCTTATCACTTTCCCCTCCCTCACCGCTCTCCACTCAGCCTGAAGCATCGGCCCGAAATGCCTCCTAGTGAGGACTACAAGAAACACCATTATTATGGCTAGAATCGAGTAGAAGTGGTAAGGAACGGCGTTTAACCACATATAATACGCTTCATAC
>DAIRVF010000100.1:0-4765 GCA_036802965.1 Zestosphaera sp. | reverse complement strand
ACGTTAAGGTGGTCGGGGTAGCTCTAGACTGGGTTAATGTGCCTTCTAAGAAATTGCCGCCAGGAGCTACTTCAGTAGCTATGAGCGTTGAAGACGTGACAAGATTTATAAGGGAATTACTAGACGGGGCCTCAAGATACTCTTCCGGAACTTTAATAGTTTTAAGTCGTCGTGCGAAGGTTGCGTAGATCAGACGCGGGTTCTCATATCACCTACTCAACCCTTGTAAGCCTCATCATCATGTAAATATACTCCATTCACAACTTAAATGTCTCGTAAGCTCTTTTAGTGTGGGAATCCCTGATCAGGCGGTGTTGACGCAGTAGTTAGGGTGGGCGTGGTTAAGTGTCTACGAGCATAGAGTTAGTGCCTGGAGTTGAGATAGCTGGCGTGTCTCCGGCACTCTACTTAAGAAAATATAGAGCGTTAGTCGTGGCTGACTCACACATAGGTTATGAGGATGAGCTGGCTTCGAAAGGTGTTTTCATACCTCGTTTTCAGTTGAGGAAGTTTATGGAACTTCTTGAGAAACTTCTTGAGGATTTCCCGACGAGTAAGTTGATAGTGGCTGGAGATCTCAAACACAGTTTTAGCGGTATAGGCGTTGTTGAGAGGAGGGAGTTAATAAGGTTTTTCTCGTTTGTGATGCCTAGGGTGGAGGAACTCATTATAGTTAGAGGGAATCACGACAATTACCTCCCGCTAATGAAGAAGAAGTTTGATTTTAGGTTTGTGGAGTACCTTGTTTTAGGAGAGTACTTGATAGTTCACGGGCATAAACCAGTTCCTGAGGATGTAGGTAGTTCGTGGGAATACCTCATTTTAGGACACGAGCATCCCAGCATAACGTTGAGGGATAGTGTTGGCAGGTTAGGGAAGTTTCCCTGCTTCTTGGTCGGGGAGTTAAGTAACTTAGGCAAGGTCTTCATCACGTTACCGGCTACCGGGGCTTACCAAACAGGATCCAGGATAACCTTAGATAAGGAAACCTATATATCGCCGATACTAAGAGAAAGCGCTTTAATACCCAACATAAAACCGGTGATAGTTGATGAGGAGATAGGTATTTTCGAGTTACCGCCGCTTAAAGACCTTGCCGAATACATCTACTAAGCCTGCAACCCCTATCAGGACGTCCTTAAACAGCTAGCTATGCTTAGAGTTTATAAAGCTTAAATAGCGTTTTTAATTTGGGGTGCTTAAAAGTGGAGATTAGGCCGATTATTAGAATCGAGAATATCGTAGCTACCGCAACACTTGATCAGAACCTTGATTTAGGCGCGGTGGCTAGGACCGTCTCAAACGTTGAATACGATCCTGAGGAGTTTCCGGGACTTATTTACAGGCTTAGTAAGCCTAGGCTTACCGCATTGATATTTAACTCTGGTAAGATGGTCATTACCGGTGCTAAGAGTAAGAATCAATTGATTGACGGGTTCAAGAAGATAATTAGGGCTTTCGTCAGGCACGGTATAATAATAGTTGGGAAGCCCAGGATACAGATACAGAACATAGTAGCCTCAGCTAGTTTAGGTGTTGAGGTAGACCTAGAGAAGGCTGCTTTAATGCTTCCTAACGTGATGTACGAGCCCGAACAATTCCCTGGATTAATCCATAGGATGGATGACCCGAAGGTAGTCCTCCTAATATTCAGTAGTGGTAAGATGGTCATAACAGGCGCTAAAGACGAGGACGAGGTTAGTGGTGCAGTAAATAAGATATTTGATAAACTTAAGGAACTTAAGTGCGTCAGGAACGTTCCGTCCACTCTTTAACCCTTACTTACCGAAGTCTAGCGTAAACTTTTATTTAACGCGTTAACGCGCTAGTAGTGATAGGGGAGTTTTCATCGGATTAACTATAAGTAGATTCAAGTATGGTCAGAGTGAACTGTGGTCTTCATCCCCTCGCAGAGTCTTAGGCTGCCCACCTCATCATCAAAGAATAAGGTGTTTAAGCTAATTTAAGCTTCGAAAAATATTTAAATTAGTTTCTGCGAGTTTCTTTAGGTGTGTAAAGGTGAGCTCCTCAGGAACTGTGTTGGAGGTTAGTAATTTAAAGGTTTATTACCGTACTCTGGCGGGGATTGTGAGAGCGGTTGATGACGTTTCCTTGAGTGTTAGCGAGGGGGAGGTTCTGGGTTTAGCCGGTGAGTCTGGGTGTGGTAAGTCTACCTTAGGTTACGCTATACTAGGCTTAGTTCCCCCACCAGGCAGGATTGAGGGAGGTAGCGTGGTTATTGATGGGATAGAGCTAACCAAGCTTAGCGAAGGTGATTTGAGGAGGGTTAGGTGGAATAAGGTGAGCATGATTTTTCAGGGAGCTATGAACGTGCTTAACCCCGTCTATACTGTTGAGAAGCAGTTAACTGAGGTTCTCATGGTTCATAAAGGGATGACGAGTAGGGAAGCCGTCAAGGTAGTGGCTAACGCGCTCAAGCAAGTCGGTCTAAACCCGGAGTTGATGAGGAGGTACCCGCATGAGTTGAGCGGCGGCATGAAGCAGAGAGTCGTGATAGCTATGGCTCTCCTACTCAAGCCTAGGCTAGTCATAGCGGACGAGCCTACCACGGCTCTAGACGTAGTTATTCAAGCACAGATAATGAACTTACTGAAGAAGATTAAAGCTGAGGAGAAATCATCAATGATTTTCATAACTCACGACCTAAGCTTAATAGCTGAGATCTCCGACAGAGTAGCTGTCATGTATGCTGGGAAGATAGCTGAGATAGGTCCCTCAGACGAGATATTCAATGAACCCAAGCACCCATACACACAAGGATTGTTAAGGAGCATACCCCGCATAAGATCTAAAGAGAAAATAACTTGGATACCTGGAGTACCCCCAGACCTGAGAAGACCTCCGATAGGGTGTAGGTTTAACCCTAGATGCCCGTACGTGATGGATATATGCAGACGTGAAGAACCTCCTATGATAAGGATAAATAAAGATCACTACGTTTCTTGCTGGTTACACTCGAGGAGTTAAACACTGAAGAAAACTATTTAGGGTTTTAGAAGTCAGACGTATTTCTGGATCGCCACAGCGATTACAGGATCTGATACCACGTAGTTTTCGCCTCGCTTCTCGATCAGGCCTGCCTTAACGAGTTTTTGAAGTAAGGAGTTGAAGTTATGATCATCTACTTCTATCCCTTCACTAAATTCAAGTGCTCTCTTTAACTCACCCCACCTCATAGGTTTTTGAGAAACTAGCTTAAGCATGATCCTCATTCTTTTCTCTGATCTAGACCTCGATAAGAATCTCCTCACCTCTAGAGCTTCCTGCTTGGAGGCAGCGTCTACCACGCTTTCCAAATTCCTTAAGCCGTTCACGTAGCTCCACCCAAAGAAAGTTAGCCATCCAATGAGACCGTCAAGTCTTTCAACAACTTCCTCGATTAGACGTTTATCGATCACGAGACCTACCTCACTAAACCCTCTCTCAAGAAAATCTATTGATTCCTCTTTCGAGAGCTTCCTAACTCTTACCTCGGATACTAGCCTCCCGTAGAGAGGGCTTTCAGGATCCTCAACACCTAACATATCGTATAATAGCCCTACCTGAGAGCCTGACACAAATACGGTAATATTCTTTAGGTGATCGTATACGTAAGCAAGTAATTTAGAGAAATTCAGGTTAAGCTGTGATAGTTCCTGAAGCTCGTCGAGAACTAGAACGAGTCTTATACCCTCATTCCCAGCGAAAGTGTTGAGTCTTTCAAGAAGGGCTATGACACTAAATCTCTCTTCTCTCTTCCACCTTAAGTAAATTCTGGCAAGAGATAAGTCAACCTCAACCCCTTTAAGCCCTCCCAAGAAGCTCAGTAATTTATTCTTGAAGGACACATGCCTATCTAGAAAAGAATTAATAGCGCTGGAGAAAACCTCAGCAAAGCTTCTAAAGGAAACCCCATAATCTGAAAGCGAGATAGTTCTGCAATCAAGGAATATGTACGGGATTCTATACTCGTTTAGGAAAGTGAGGATCAAGCTAGTCTTCCCTGCTCTACGAGGACCTATAACAGCGACTAGTCTTGCACTCATGTAATCTCTGTATAGCTTTTCAAGTTCCTCATTAAAATCGTACAAGTCTTTCCTAGAGGTCTTCGGGGCTAAATCGAAGAGCATGTCTCATCACCGGGTCTCACCACCAGTTACTGGTTGTTATGCCAGTTAATAAACACGGCCAGTTACTACCTTTTCTCTTTTTTAAGACTTTTCCTGAAGACTTGCTCTATATGAGTGTATGCCGCGTAAGCTGTTACGGTAATTCCTGAGACCCAGGAGATGAGGGTTGGTAGTAGTAGGTAGGATCTCTGGCGAGTTATTAAAGCATTTAAGCAAATCAGTAATTTCGTGTCTCTGTACGGGATCACGTACGCGTAGAAGTACGTAGCGTTGCCTATGAAGTAAGTAAACTCCGATAACACTACCACATTATTAGATTCTCCGAAACTGACGCCGTAAGTTATGTTAAGTAGTGTTTCTTCAGTGCTCATAATACTCAGTGAAATGTTACTCATGCCCCCGAGAACCGTGTAGTTACCCCAATAAATGAACAAGATATTAAACGCTCTCACGGAATGTTCCCGGCAATCACTAAAATCACTTACCTCAGGCACCGCTATCATGAAACTTAAGATTAGTGAGACTATTAGGAGTGACACGCCAGCAACTAATACCCTCATCCCCATCTCAAGACAACCGCCACGAATAGCATAGAACATAAAGTTTATAAAGGTTATATCATAGATTTATAGTGA
>DAIRVF010000099.1:0-4810 GCA_036802965.1 Zestosphaera sp. | reverse complement strand
AAATATTAGTAGCTGGGAATTTTAGGTGACTTCCCGCTTACCAGGACGTAAAGGAAGATTTGCTGGGTAGTCGACTCATCCCGTTTACGACTTCTTCATGTCCAGTGCGTGAGCGTTATCAAAACTACTGCGTCAGTCAACGTTAACGATTTATAAGGTCTTGAATCAATAGCTATAGGTGTTTGGTTTGCCGAAGAAGCGTGAGAGTAGGGGGAGGCGTAAGGGTAGTAAGGGTTCTGTAGAATTAATTCACTGTGATCAGTGCGGTAGGCTAGTTCCTGAAGACAAGGCTGTCTGCGTTACTAAGTGGTATTCTCCTGTCGACCCGCAACTAGCTGATGAGTTGGAGAAGAAGGGTGCTATAATAGCTAGGTACCCGGTAACTAAGTGTTACTGTGTTAGCTGCGCTGTGTTCTTGGGCATAATTAAGGTTAGGGCTGAGGAGGAGAGGAAGAGTACGAGAGTACAGTGATGAGTGTCAAGCAAAACTTAAATTATCCGGTGCTCACAAAATTTAGTAGTGAGCGGGGTGCTATGGCGTGAAGATACCTAAGTCACTCAACACTTACTGCCCGAGGTGTAAGAAACATACGCAACACTCGATAACTATCTACAAGTCTGGTAAGAGGAGGTCTCTTGCTGAGGGTCAGAGAAGGTATGATAGGAAGAATAAGGGTTACGGGAGTAAGAGGAAGCCAGAGCAGAAGAGATTCGCTAAGACTACTAAGAAGGTTGTGCTCAAGCTTAAGTGTAGCGTGTGTGGCTACATTAGCCACAGAGAAGGCATTAGGTTGAAGAAGGCTGAGTTAGGTGAGGTGTTGAGTAAGGCATGAGCAGGAAGAAAGTCTTAATACCTATGCCTAAGAGCAAGTTCCTCAAGATTAAGTGCCCCTCGTGTGGTAACGAGCAGATAGTTTTTGACCACGCCTCATTCCCCGTGAGATGCCTTATTTGCGGTGCGCAACTAATTCAGCCTACCGGAGCTAAGGCTAAGCTACTGGGCGAGGTAGTCAAGATACTTAGCTAGTGCTGAGGGTGTTTGTGTTGGTTAGGAAGAGACGGCCGATCCCGTCAGCCGGAGAATTAGTAATAGGGACCGTGAACAAGATCTTCGAGTACGGCGCTTACCTGAAGCTAGACGAGTATAACGGTATAGAAGCTTACTTACCGTGGTCTGAGGTGAGTTCTAAGTACGTTAAAGACATACATGAGGTTCTCAGAGAGAATCAGAAGGTAGTGGTTAAGGTAATAAGGGTCGATACTAGAAAGAACCAAATAGATGTCTCGCTTAAGAGGGTTACTGAGAGTGAACAGAGGAACAAGCTCATAGAGTTTAAGAGGTCGCAGAAAGCTGAGAAAATACTTGAGATGATAGCTCAGAGACTAGGTAAGTCTCTTGAGGAGGCTTATAGAGAGGTTGGGTGGAAGCTTGAGGACTACTTCGGTGACCTCATGACGGCCTTCGAAGAAATAGCTACTAGGGGCGAGGAACTCTTAACTGAGAGTGAAATTCCTGAGGAATGGATCCCGGCAATAGTTGAGGAGGTCAAGAAGAGGATAAAGCCTAAGAGCGTGAAGATACGCGGCATCATAACTTTGAGTACCACGGCGTCGGACGGGGTTGACAAGATCAAGGAGATTCTAGAGCTTCTCGCGTCCTCTGTTAAGGGCTCAGGGAATCTTTCTGTCAGGATCTACACGGTCGGCGCTCCCAAGTATGCTGTGGAGGTCCTGGCCGAGGACTATAAAATCGCTGAAAAAGCCTTAGCTGAGGCATTAAATAACGCTAGGAACGCGGCAAGTAAATATGGTATTGAGTTAGTGTTTGAAAGGGAGAGATCAAAGTGAGGTTTTTGATGAGGAGATGCGTTAACTGTGGTAGGTATACGTTGAAGGAAGTGTGTCCTGTGTGTGGATCACGGACCATCTGCCCGCATCCCCCCAGATTCTCCCCTGTGGATAAGTACGTTAGCTATAGAGTGTCTGTTAAGTACATGAGTAGTGAGAGTAGTTCGCCCGAAGAGTGATTAGAGCGGGGTTTCCTTTATCCCTACTAGGTAAGCTACGTAATTAGTTAGTGGGTGAAGCATCCCGGCTAGTAAAAGACCTGTAAGGAAGTCAGCAAAGCTTAATTCGTGGTTGACGGCTAGGTCTATCCCTGAAGCCTTAATAAGTATTGAGGCGCCGATAACGAAAGAGATTTGGTCGAACGGTATGAAGGGCTGACCGGGCTTCATACTTAGCCTCCTCTTAACGAATGAGTTGAGGAGGTCGCCACTCATAGCTCCGAGACCAGATAGGAATCCGTAAGTAACCCACACATATGAACGCATATAGTGACCGTAGGCCAAGCCCATTAACGTGCCCGCTACAACGCCCGATAGGAAACCCTCGATAGACTTATTGTCCCCGAACAATCTCCTGCCATCACGGAAATTTATTCCAAAATCTATTGGGTGGGGGTTTTTGAAGAGGTATCTACGGCATATCAGAGGTACTGCGTTAGACACCATCGCCGGTAAGTACATCATCACTACCCTCAGCAGATGCTCAGCGAAGTCACTCAACACGTATACCCTTGAGAATAACCCCATGTTCACGCTTAAAAGATTAATCTAGTAGTTGCGCTGACGGTTCCCCGCCCTAAAAGGGGTCTCTAACGAGGTAAGCGTTAAGGTTATATGTTTTGAGACCTTTGTTAACGAGGTGAGCGTAAGTCAGTATGAGGTCTGCAAGCAGTAACGTGGTAGCGATTTGCGATCCTAAATTGATGAGCATGTTTAGGAGTTTTAGCGAGTTAGTGGATCTCGATTACGCTGTTTTCGAATCGTATGAGAGCCTGCGCGAGGCTAGTACTCTGCTCGTTGACGATGAGTGTCTTGAGCTAATTAAGAAGAACTACGATCTTAGCAAGGTTAGGGTGATGAGGGTCTCGGAAGATAATGTTTTGGTTAATGTTCTTGAATTAGTTGGTGTGAGCAGGGTTGAGGCTCTCGTCGTAGGGGTTGATCCGGGTAACACGTTAATAAATTACGTAATATTCGCTAACAACGTTTTGCTGAGTTACGGTTCCGTTAAGAAGTTCTCGGAACTAGCTGAGGTACTGGACAAGATTAAGGGTTTACTACGTCCTGAGAAAGTGGTTGTTAAGGTTGGTGTGTCTCCGGCAGGGTTCTGGGAGTCTTTCATGCCTGAAGTTCTGAGAATAGCTGAGGAGGGTAGATACTCTCTCGTCTTAGTCGATGAGAGCAGTACTACTGACGCGTGTCCTACGACGTATATAGGAAGGAAGGATATTAAGAACCCTGACTTAAGAGCGTGTATTAACATAGCTTTCAGAGAGGGTTTGCTACGACTTACTTACTAGTCATCAATTTATAGATAGTGTTTATGGTTAAGGCACTTAATTCGTAGACTCTCTTCTCGCCGATTAAGTTTCTTAACTTGCTTTCTTCTAATTTACTTAGTGAGAGCTTGTCCACGCATTCTTTAACTATCTTAAGAGCTTTCTTTCTTCTTTGATTAAACAAGCATTTAATGAGTTTCTCAAGCGTCTCATCCTCTTCACGCCACATCCTATGCCTCCTCAGCAAGAGTAGCACTGACCAAACTTTCGGTGGTGGGTAGAAAGAGGTTGGGCTTACGTAATCTATTATTTCAGGCTTCATGAAGTTTTGAACGAACACTGTCACGCGTCCGTAGGATTTACTGCCTGGCTTGGCGACAAGTCTTTCACCAACTTCTTTCTGCAGTGTTAGCAGTGCGTAAGGGATGTTTGACTTCACTATCGAGGCTATCAGGGGTCCTGTGAGCGAGTACGGCGTATTCGATACTACGGCATCCACTCTTAAGACTTTATTGTCTAGTAGTTTGAGGCCGTCGCTCATTAAATATTCTACGTTAGGTTCTTCGCTGATTAGTTTGCTGCCGAACTCCAAGAACTTTATGTCTAGCTCCACAGCTATCAAGTACTTGACCGAGTCTTTAACGAATTTCGTTAGGAGTCCTGGACCAGCCCCTATCTCCACCGCTGACATCACGTTAAGTCTTGAGAGGTTTTCCCTGAATAAGTAACCTAGCTTGCAGTCCACCATTACGTGTTGGCTATACCTCTTAGTCAGGGGTAATTCTTTGATAACCTCTGCTGACACTTTCTTAAGCCAGGAGCATGGGTCGTCTCTTAAACACGTCATCTATCTAGACCATGTTAAGAAGTCTTTAAAACGCTAAATAATAGTTGAGAATGGTTTAGGTAGGGTGGTTTATGAGCGTAGTTACGTACACTCTGAAAGCTGGTGAGGTGGCGAGGGTCTCAGGTCCTGCCAGGATCGAGGTGGTTAATGGTAAGATCCTGCTGGTAGGCAGTGTTTATGGCGGGAAGAGTAGTCTAGTAATTCATGAGTTGAGGAGTTACTCACTTAAAGCTCTCGCCGAGACTGAGCTTAAGGTCTTCTTAGGTTCCGGAGGTTTTTTCAGTGTTGTCGACCCCTCTACTGAGGTTGTTGATGAGTGGTTACGTGTAGCTGAAGTAATCGTCGATGATTTCACTCTATTTAAGAGTCTTAAGGTGGTCGTGATAGGGCCTCCTGAGTCCGGTAAAACTACCTTAGCCGCATTCATAGCTAACTACCTCAGGGAAAGAGGGCTTAGTTGCTGTATCTTGGAGGGCGATGTTGGTCAGGAAGATTTAGCGATACCCGCGACCATAGCTTTAGCCGTGGTTAACAAGCCTTTCATATGGCAGAGAGAGCTAAGCTTTAGTGAGTTTAGGTTTATCGGCTGTATTAGCCCGAGAAACTGTGGTTCTAGG
>DAIRVF010000098.1:1648-4842 GCA_036802965.1 Zestosphaera sp. | reverse complement strand
ATTCAACATAGGTCCGTAACCCGCCTCAAGAGCGTTGAAAACCGGGTAGAGCCTGAGATATGAGCCGACTACCGCAGAAGCTAGTAAAACTATTAGCGAAGCCAACGTAATGATGTGTTCTCTCCTTAAGCTCTTAAAGCCTAGACCCACCCTCATCTAATCACCTGCTAAGACTAATTAACTAAGCTATAATAAATGTTTATTAACACACCCTAGAGAGTGTTTCCTCAGATACTTACATGACGCCACGTGTTGTGCGAGCAACATAAAACCCGACGATCACGCGTCCTATGTTTTCCCGTAAATTATGCGTTCCTCGTTGAAGAGCTTTATTGAGACGTACATTAAGCCTGCTATAACCAGTAATAATATCGTTAAGTGTGTTAGCGCTTCACGCAACATATCAAGCGCGACGAACTTTATGAAGAGTGATGCATGAGTATACGGTATTAAGTAGAGCAACCACCTGAAGACACTACTTAACTGTTCTATATCGACATATAGAGATATGAAGAACACTATAGTAGCGACACTAATTATTATCATTGAGGAAACTTGCGCAGCTCTATAACTTCCCGACCTGATTACCGCGGGCGTTACTAGAGCTAGAGAGCTTAAGACGGAAAAGTATATGGCTATGAAGTGAGCTAACATAACGCTCCCCGGTATCAAGTAAAACAAATTAATTCCGTAAATTAGTGAGGGCACGTAAGCGAATAGGAGAAGCCCTAAGGCGTTGGTGAAACCTGTTAACAACCCTATCAAAGAAGTGGAGACAACCTTACCTATTATTAAAGCATATCTAGGTACTGGGGTGCTTAACAAAGCTTCTAAAGTCTTCCTCTCCTTCTCCCCTATGACGGAATCCGTTATGTATGCTGTTGAGGGGGTGGTGACGAATATTAAGCTGAAGGAGAGGAACCTAGATATGTAGACCTTAAGCGCTTCCTCATAGCTAACGGGGGCGCCGCCAACCCCTACAACACTTACTTGAGCTTCAACAGGTCTTAAGACAGAGTCTACGGAGACGTTCAATCCAGCGGCATTACTTAACTCGATTACCTTAAGTGAGGCTAACCTAAAGTTTAAATTATTGACTAAGCTCAGCATTATATTCTCTACCTGGTCTGCCTTACTAGACCCTAGAGTCTTAATGATTTCTAACCTAGCTCTCTCAGTTAGTGAGGTTAGGTTCTTCACGAACCCCTCCTTAATTATGATCGTAGCATCCACGTTAGCGGATACCCCGTAAATCACGTGAAGACCGTTTTTCTCTAGAGCCTCACTAATTTCTCTCACGATGTCTTCAGACGATATGTTAACCCCTCCCACACTACCTGAGGTTCTGTCATGATTTATGAGCGCTACGTACCCTGGCTGAAGTCCTTGAGCGTAGATAGAAGTTAAGCTCATTAAAGGCAGTATTAAGAGCGGTAGGAAAGCTATCGCTGCTAGAGTACGTATATCTCGTAGCATGTCCTTAAGTTCCTTCCAAATAACTACGTAAACGGAGTTCACAATCCCTCACCAGCTAAGCTTATGAAGACTTCCTCTAGGTTCCTACCATTATATGTGCGTATCAAGTCTTTCGGCGGTCCCTGAACTATCACGCGCCCCTTATTTATGAGGGCTACCACATCACATAAGTCCTCAACCTCTAGCATGTTATGTGAGGAGAGAACTATAGTAACTGAGTTATTCCTAGAGTATTCTTTGAGTATCTTACGTATGGCGTATGCTGAGAAAACGTCGAGACCTGAAGTAGGTTCGTCTAAGATGACTAACTTAGAACCTATCATTAAAGTCCTCGCTATAGATACTCTCCTAATCATCCCCTTACTATACTCCGAAACCTTCCTGTTAAGGTCTCTCTCGCTCAGACCGGAAATCTTAGCGCCTATTTCCGCAACCTCTAAAGCCTTACTGGTCCTACCGTAGTAAAGCATCGCGTAATAGTATAGATTCTCCCAGCCAGTCAAGCGTGAGTAAAGCCCTGCATCCTCCGGTAAATATGATATGTACTTCCTAACCAAGACTCTGTTCTCAGGTAACCCATAACCGAACACCCTAACCTCACCTTCATCTTGCTTAAGTAATGTGGCTAAGATCCTGAGCAGTGTGGTTTTGCCTGCGCCGTTAGGACCTATCAACCCGAATATAATCCCCTCATCAATCTCTATGCTGACCTTACTAAGAGCTCTAATCTTGCCAAAATCCTTCACCACTCCCCGCACCAAAACCGCTTTACCCGCGTCAGACACCCTCTAAACCCAAGATATCTTGACTCAATAACCTTATATCTCAACTAGAATAATTTTTCATGAGGTCCTGAGGAGACATCAATAATGACTAACGAGTACTTCAAGAAGGTCCTCGTCGTCGGTGGCGGGAACGTAGGGGTTTTACTAGCTTACGCGTTAGTTAGCTCAAGCACTAGACCCAGTGTTTACATTTTGGTTAGGAACCCTCAATACCTAAAGCTTTTCAGGGAGGAGGGAATTAAGATAGTCACCCCTGACGGGATGTCTTTAAGGCTAGAGAGGGTTCACTTCATATCGTATGATGATTTAAGAAGACTTGGTTTGTTTGATTTGATAATAGTAGCTACTAAAGCGTACGATTCCTTGGAAGCAGTTAAGCAAGTGAGGGAATTCTTAAGGAGTGAGGGTGTCTTAGTAACGTGTCAGAATGGTTTGAGATCTTATGAGGAAGCTCTCGAAATCTTAGGTCCTAACAAGACAGCAGCTATGGTGTTAAACCACGGCGTGTACAGGTTGGGAAACCAAGAATTTAAGTGGATCGGCGGTTCCACCAGCTACCTAGGGGGTAAAGGTATTTCAAGAGAGTTGCTATCCTCCATAGCGTCATTACTTAAAGTCCTTTCAGTCCAGGTAGTTGATGATATAGAGCCCTATAGATGGCTTAAGCTAGCTGTCAACGCAGCAATAAACCCCCTAACCGCTCTATATGAGGTGAAGAACAAGCTCATAATAATCGATGAAAACCTCTTCAAAATAGCTGCGATGGTGGTAGCGGAGACTCAGAGAGTTGCAGAGAAGTACGGGGTTATGATGCCTGCAGATCCCTTGAAGGAAGTGGTGAGGGTGGCTGAAGCAACCGGGGAGAACTACTCGTCAATGCTTCAAGACATAATATGGGGGAAGAGAACAGAGGTTGATTACATAAATGGTGAG
>DAIRVF010000098.1:0-1548 GCA_036802965.1 Zestosphaera sp. | reverse complement strand
TTATTAATCCTTTAAGGGCTTTAGTTACGGGAAAAGGAATGGGTTCCAAGATCTATCCACACGACTTTATAAAGAAGAAGAAACTTGGTGAGAAAATAGTTATGGTTACAGCGTACTCTTATTATGACGCTCTCTTAGCTGATAAAGCAGGTATTGACGGTTTGCTTGTAGGAGATTCTCTCGGGATGGTTATAATGGGTTATCCCTCAACATTACCGGTAACTCTTGATGAGGTGAAGCACCATCTTAGAGCGGTAGTGAACGCGAGGCCTAAGGCCCTGATTGTGGCGGATATGCCTTTCCTATCATATGAGGTAAGTAAAGATGAAGCTATTAGGAATGCGGGTGAGATGATTAAGATGGGTGCGGACGCGGTCAAGATAGAGGGAGGGTTGGAAGTCTCGGAAACCGTCGAAGCCTTGACTAAGGTGGGCATACCAGTAATGGGTCATATAGGGCTTAACCCCCAAAGATACTTAATGCTAGGCGGCTACAAGCTGAGAGGTAAGAACGCTGAAGACGCTTTAAACATAATCGAATCAGCTAAAGCCCTCCAAGAAGCTGGGGTTTTCTCGATAGTCATCGAGTACACAACTTGGCAAGTAGCTGCTGAAGTAACTCGCGCTGTCAGAGTACCCACCATATGTATAGGTGCCGGCGCTGAATGTGACGGCCAAATACTAGTCATTCACGATCTCCTAGGAATAAACCCTACACCACCGCCATTTGTTAGAAAATACGCTGACTTGCACAACGAGATACTACAAGCTCTAAGTAAATACGCTGAGGATGTGAGAAAAGGTGTTTTCCCAGGATCTAACGAGTCTTGGGGGATAAGTGAGGATGAGCTAAAGAAACTAAAGGAATATTTAAAGAGTACTAAAACTGAGTAATCCACTGACCCAGAGCACGTAAGCTTAGGACTGGGTAAGAGTCTCAACATTGAATTGAGAGGTTAGATTTTGAGAGTTCCTCCAGTCTGTTTCTTATATGCTTGAGTACTTCGGATAATATAGCGTTGTTATCGTACTTCTTTAGTATGCTGGAAAGCTCTTCCCTAGAGGCATTACTTAATTTCTGAGCGTATTCAATCATCTTAGGTAGTGCTCTAACAACGTTATCAACGATCGTTATAGAAGCCGCTCTAGCAGTCCTGGAGAGGGGGTTGAGGTCTATTGCTATGACTGTCTTACCAAGTCTCCTCAAAGCTTCAGTCCTGTCCCCGTCTTCAAGAGGCACTAACACCGTGTCAGCTATTAATATTCCCCTAGGACTCACTTTCCTCCTCTCACTCATGAGTTCAGGAATTTCCGCAGTAGCGTCACTCACGCCAAGCACTTCACGAGCACCGCAAGTCCTTAAAATCTCGGCTATTTTCATTATTCGTTCCTCACTCCGATAAAACAAGTTCACCTCAATTTTAGCGTTAACGAGCTCGGCCAGCTTGACTACCTCCTCAGGAACTAAAGCCGCGACATTGCCGTTAACCGAAATCACAGGATTATTAGATAGTAATAAAGCCGCGACAGCCGCTTCTATAGCTTTCAG
>DAIRVF010000097.1:0-4849 GCA_036802965.1 Zestosphaera sp. | reverse complement strand
CTCTCAGCTTCTTCTTGAACGACTTGCTCTTGGGTAGTTCTGGAGCTTTGACCTTGTAGGGAGCAACAACCTTTAGCTTCCGGCTCCTCTTCTCTATCTTCGGGAACACGTACCTCCACTCTATGTTCTCCCAGACGATGTCTATGGCTCTCTGTAGTGTTTTCAGATACCACGAAATCAGCTCTCCAGCCCTGGCATCGCTTATTGGCAGAGAGTACATCCTCACGTGTTCAAGGGTCTTCAACGAGCTTTCTAGCACCCTCGACAACCTCCTTATACTTGTGGCTCCTCATACCGTAGAGTTTCCCGGCGAAGTGCGATACTATCGTTATAAGGTCCTCCACGAGCTCCTCCCTTGGGTCTTTGTCCTCGTGGTTTAGAACAACCACTTCTACCCCGAAAGCACTTAACAGCTCTTTAAGAATCTTAAACCCGAACCTTGTTAACCTCTCAGGGTATGCCACGACTATCTTTGATATCTTTTTCTCGGTAGCTAGCTTGAGAATCTTCTTGAAACCCTTCCTATCCTCGTTCAACCCGCTACCGATATCTGTTATCACTTCGTAGTCGCTGATACCGTTGCTCCTAGCCCACTCCTCCAGTGTTTTGACCTGTCTCTCTAGGTCATCTCTCTGAGTACTCGATGAGACTCTGGCGTAGAGTACCACCCTCCTCGGCTTGACTATACCAGCTAATCTCTCAACATCTTCTTCTCTAAACCTCCACCTACCGCTCTCAAGGACAACAGGTTTAATCCAACCTCTCTTAACGTACTCCCTCAGAGTAGCGTAGCTGATGCCGAGCCTCTCGCAGACCTCCTTAGGCCTCAGCACCTTTAGTCTCCAATAAAATAGTTTCATATAAACCCTTATAAACTTATATGAAACCCAAAACAGCTACATGAGGGCGATGGTGTTGAGACTTCACATGAATGAGTCGCCTTATCCACCGTCAAGAACCTCACTTGAGTATATAATCAAATACAGCAACTTCCTGAACTTATACCACATCGAGGAATTATATGAAGAATTACTTAATGAGTTAAGTGATTATGTAGGTGTTGATAAGAGATTTATCGACATATTCGCTAGCTCGTCATCTTTACTAACACTTATGTTAACCTATGTTAAGATAACTGATTCCACACTCGTGGTAACACACCCGACCTTTCACGTAATGTACCAATTACTAGATAATTACCGTGTCCAACACGTTTACGTGGAGTTAGGCAAGGACGACTTCACTCTAGATACTAGCAAGCTCCTGGATTTATCTGAGGGTCGCGTGATCTATCTAATAAACCCAAACAACCCCACAAGTAATATCCTCTTAGAAGATCCTGAGAGTCTGAGGAAGGTTGCTAGGAGGGCGAAGGCAGTCTTCCTAGACGAAGCTTACTACGAATTCTCGGGATTGTCTTTCAAGGATTTGGTTATGGAGTTAGATAATTTGGTGATTATTAGAACTGTTTCTAAAGCGTTCAGCTTAGCTGGAGCTAGATTCGGGTACATCGTCGCAAGCGAGAAAATGAGGAAGTGTCTCAACGAGCTTAGGATAGGGTATGAGGTACCCATAACTACTCAAGCGGCTGTGTTAGGAGCGCTTAAAGACCCTCACTACATGAGAGACATTATTAATAAAATAGTTGAGACTAGAGAGGAGACTAGAGAGAAACTTGCGATGCTGGCTTAAAAGTTATAGAGAGTAAAACCAACTTCCTATTCGTTAACCTAGGTAGACCTTGCAGGAGGTATTGGGAACTCCTTAAGAAGAACGAGATCCTCACCCTGTGTTTAGAGAATTTAGAGAGGCTTAAGGAATTTGGAAATTACCTTAGAGTCACCATTGGTAAGCCTGAAGAGATGAATTTCTTTGTTAAGAAGTTGTTAGAGGTCCTCACTACCTAAGGAAAGTACCTGAGTTCATCCATCAACTAAAGAAGTTAACCACGAATTCACGCATACTTACCCGCTCTCACATAACTTAGCGAGACCAAGAGGATAGAAAGTACCGTAGCTACAGTGACCACGTATCCTAAGAAATCCGCGTTTAGGCTTGGATTTACTAGCAGGGGTAGTAGCATTAACCCGCCTAGAGCATTAAAGAATATAGTAATTCCGAAACCTGTGGTCATGTTCTCCCTTGACATCTGCTTCGCTATGTACGTGTTAATCGCTGTGTCTAAGAACGGGTATAGAGGTATTTGCCAGATAAGCAATGTTAGTAAACCCCCAGACTTAACGAACCCCCAGTAAACAAGCATGTAAGCTAGTGTTGTTAGGGAGAAGAGTCTCAGCGGATCATACCTATCCGTTAGCCTACCCGCAAAAACTCTTGCAGGGATAGATAAGAGTGCTGTGAAACCACCGTAAACAACCCCGAATAAAACGTACTCTAACCACTTAGAGGAAGTATCTAAAACACCCTCAAGTTCCAGACTTAGCTTAGTTGGTGCTATCGCGTAGAGTAACTCCCTAGAAAACACTGCAAGTGAGAGAGCCAGTAAAACCGGTAATAACATCCTAAAATCCCAGCCTTGATTACTCGCTCCCCTCATTCCATGCTCAACCTCTTTAGGGAAGAACGCGGCGAATATCAAGTACGTTAACGAGTAGGTAATTGCTAGGATTATGAAGACTCCTTCAGGCCCCACTAGGTTGTAGAAGACCCCCATTATAGAGGACCCAACGCTATATCCAATACCAGTCCCTAAAGTAAAAAAGCTGTAAGCCCTGCCGGGACTAGTCCTAGAACCACTAAAAACTGCTGTGAGTATTGAAGGCCAGGAAAGAGCCCAGGAAAGACTGGAGAGACTTAAGATTACGGAAAGTGTTAAAGGTTCTCGCATCGTCAAGGCTAGTAAGAACGGGATAGCTCCAGTAATACCTAGCAATACCAAATTCTTATCACCTACATACTTAGCTAACTTACCAACTATTGCCGCGAATAGTGTAAGACCCCACTCAAGACCTGTAATGAACATGATTGCCTGAAGACCGCCGCTTAACTCAACACCTATGTAACGTCTAGTGAAAGAGAAGTAAAGCCCCCAATTGAAGGTGTTTAGAATAGCTCCTAAGGAATACATCAGTCTCCACGTCCTAAGATCCATCCCTGCACTACTTGACTTTGATGTCAGGGTCTAACACGCTCCCTACTTAAGTTAGGAGAATTGAATTAAAATTATTGATCGTGGTCGCGTGTTTTTACCTCATAAAATTTAGACTAGTCTAAATTTTTAAGCTTCAATAAAGTATTTCTTCCGGGGAGTTGCTTGGGAGTGCCTGAGGGGAGGTCGTGCGATTACGTTATAGCTGTTGTCGGACAACCCTCAGTCGGTAAGTCAACGTTTTTCGCCCACGTTACTGGAGAGCTAGTTCGTGTAGCTAATTGGCCCGGCACCACAGTTGAGCAAAAAATCGGTATAGTTACTTTCGAGGATAAGACGTTATGCTTAGTGGATTTACCAGGTATTTACGGCTTATCCCCTACATCTCCTGAGGAGAGGATAACTAAGAATTTCTTGGTATCGGGGGACTGGGACGTTGTCTTAGTCTTAGCTGATTCTTTAATTCTTGAGAGATCTATTTACTTACCTATACAGATTGGTGAGATGACTAGCAAGTTAGTGGTAGCTTTAACTAAGTGGGACGTAACGCATAAGATGGGAATACACATAGACGTGGGAAAGCTTAGCTCCAGGCTAGGCTTCCCTATAATTCCTATTTCATCGATTACCGGTGAGGGGGTTAAGGAAGTTCTAGCAACCCTGATCAGGGTAGCTGAAGGTAAGGTAAGAAGTAATCCGCTCAAGGTTAGTTACGGGCTTCTCGATAGTTACGTGAATGAGTTAACGGAGCTCGTTAGCGACAAAAAACTCATTAGATTACCTAAGAGATGGGTAGCTCTCAGACTCTTGGAAGGCGATCAAGACATAGTTAATTTCGTTAAGGATAGGCCAGACATCATAGAGAAGAGTGAAAGACTCCGAGAGGAGTTCAAGAAAGCTACTGGGAGAATGCCTGAGGAAATAGCTATTCTTGGAAGATACGAGTACGCTACGCAAGTAATCAAGGAGACTATAGTTAGAGTCGCTGCGAGACCACGCATCACGACGTTAATTGATAAAGTCTACCTACACCCTCTAGCAGGACCCCTAGTCTCCGCCATCACGCTATTCGTAATGTTTGCCTTAGCGTTCACGATAAATACGGGTTTTCCTTTCACATACCTACTCAGATTTTTAGGTCTTGATGCTGCGGCTAACGCGTTAGAGTCTTACAGTCTTTCCGGATCGCTTGAGAGATTCTTTACCTTTGTCGGCGAGGTTCTTCGAGCAGTATTAGGGAACTTAAGTAAGGAAATAGCTTCCTTACTGGCTGACGGGATCTTAGGAGGTCTCGGTACAGTGCTGAGTTTCCTGCCCCTAGTGTTTCTTGTTTCAGTTTCTCTCGCCATACTCGAAGATAGTGGTTTAGGTCCCAGGATGGTTGTTTCCTTACATAACCCCCTCAAGTTTTTCGGGTTATCCGGGAGAGCTCTTTACCCCCTAGTCATAGGGTTTGGCTGTAACGTGCCGGCAGTCATTCAATCTAGGATCTCCGTTGACGAAGTTGAGAGACGTGAGATAATAGTTTCCTCTCCGTTCATGCTGTGTCAGGCAAGATTGATAGTCTTACTCTATTTTACTAAGGTGTTATTCCCCAGTAACGCGGTTTTCCAAGCTTTCACGATGACGTTGCTTTATTTTACATCAATCTTCCTCTACTTGCTGACAGCCAAGTTAGTAAGGTTCTTAAGTAACGTTAGGGAACCGCCTGAATTAATTATGGAGCTACCAATGATACAT
>DAIRVF010000096.1:0-4858 GCA_036802965.1 Zestosphaera sp. | reverse complement strand
GATTTTCTCCTTCATAGCACGCACCTCTTCATTATAAAATACTCGTTCAAGAAAATAAATCTCTGTGACAGGTAGCGATTCTTAAACCACTACTTCAAGAAGTTATTGTATGTGATTTAGACTACGCTGTCTTAACACATGATGTGCACGGGAATTTATTGAGGAAAGCTTTATAAGACTTTTTAAGGTTACTATAACGTTCGTTGGTTTGAGGTGATTTTAAGTGAGGTTAAGTAGTAGGGTGTGTGGTTTAAGCTTACGTCATCCCTTAATGAATGGTAGTGGTCTTCTAGGTAGTACTAAGCAACAGATAAACGTGATGGGTTCGTGGGGCTTGGCAGCGGTAGTTACTAAAACAATCACTCCTCACCCGAGAATCATGAATAAACCACCAAACATTTTATACTTGAGTGATTTAGGAGCTATCATTAATTCTATGGGTTTACCCAACCCGGGAGCTACCCACATCCACGAGTTAGTTCAGGAAGCAAAAAGTTTTGGCGTACCTGTGATAGTTAGTGTGGGAGGGAAGTCCCTAGAAGAATATCTGGAGGTTTCCTCCATAGCCGAGGAAGCCGGAGCCAGCGCCATCGAACTTAACTTAAGTTGTCCTACCACGTCAGGCTATGGTCTTAATTCAGTACTAGACTTACAAGCACTGTATGAGGTGGTGAAGAACGTCTCAAGCACTGTAAGATTGCCTGTTATAGCTAAGTTAGGGATCGACTTCAGAAATAGCCTGATATACATGGTGGGGAAAGCTCTTGAAGGTGGAGCTAGAGCCGTGACCTTAATAAATTCTGTTAAAGTAGTTTCCATAAATCCTGAGAAACTCGCTTACAGTCTTTCCTCCAGTAATATGGGGTATTCCGGAGCACCGATATTCTATATCGGGTTAAGAGCTGTTCACGACGCCTACAAAGAATACAAAGCAGAAATAATAGGCTGTGGTGGTATCAGGTATTGGAGTGACGTGGCTTCATACATATTAGCTGGAGCTAGAGCAGTTCAGTTAGTGACTTCTTTAATGACTGCTAGAAACCCCAAAGAATACGTGAGTAACTTACTGAAGGAACTTGAAAACTGGCTTGATAGAAAAGGATTCTCAACCCTAGAAGAAGTTATTGGCTTCATTCACAGACAATAAGTGTGGATCGAGTATTAGTAGAGAGCTAGTAAATGGGGTCCTAGGAAAATACGTACCACCCCTAAATAGCTAGGTATGTAAACACGCTTCTTCCTAGACTTAATAGACTTAATTATCTGCTTAGCTACTTCCTCAGGAGTCACACCACCCTTAACATTACTTAAACCAGCTCTAGAGTGAAAACTGGTTCTAACAACACCTGGATAAACGCTGAGTAGGCGTATTCCCTTAGTTCTCAACTCCCTACGTAGAGCTTCCGAAGCATAATGTAACGCTATCTTCGTCGCACCATATAGGGGTAACTTAGTCATTAAGACATGCACGCCCGCGGTTATTACGTTGACTACCGTGGACCCCCTCCTCATGAGAGGTAAGAGCTCGTTAACTAACGCTAGCGGTGTAATGAAATTCACTAAAGTCATGTTAACCATCTCGTCAACACTAACATCAAGTAAATTCTTGTATAATCCGTAACCCGCGTTATTCACTAACACATCCAAAACCTCAAACCTATTCGCAACCTCAGTAACAATAGGTCTCAAACTCCTGACATCACTTAAGTCAAAAACTAGGTAATCAAAACAGTCATTATAAGCATTCTTAACTTCCTTAAGACTCTCAACGTTCCTCCCAATCCCTAAAACCTTACCACCCTCCCTACAAAACTCAATACTTAAAGCTTTCCCAATACCTGATGAAGCGCCAGTAACCAATACATTCATTATTAAACACCTATATAGTGTTACGTGTATGCATAATAAATGGCATCACAAAGCACGTGATACTCTTTTGACTCAGCTACTTTGTGATTGAAAGCATTACTCAAATCAAATTATGATATGTGGTAGAGGAAGGATATCTAACGTGAGGATATGAAAACCTGAGTCAATATTGGGTGATTTTACGTTAAAAAGGTAATCTATACTGACTCGTGACTATGTTATCTATTCTTAGCCTCTCTAAGATTCTTATCGGGACTTGAAGAGTTACTTGCACTATGCCCGGTAATCTGCCTATTTCTACTGCGCCACTAATAGTTACCCTGTTTCTTACTTCCTCTACGCTCATCCCGAAGAGCCTGGAAGCTCTTAAGAAGCCTTTCATGACCGCTTCGTTTATTGTTGGTCCGGATCCTATTATCTGTACGGGGGCCACAGGCTCTACCTCTATCTTCAGTCTTCTAGCTAGACTCAATACGTGATCCCACTCGTCCTTCCTCCACGGCTTGGCTAAGGGTGGTAGGTCTTCCTCAGGTGGGAGTAGTATGGGGCCTTCTAAATTCAGGTTCTTGATGACCGAGACTTCAACTATGCTCTTGGCTGAGACGTCCGTGGTGTGTCCGGCTACCTCGCCGTCTCCCTGCATTGCGTGAGCGTCGCCGGCGTAGATCCCCCCACCAACTACTCTAACAGGAACTATCAAGACAGCACCTTCTCTAACAGAGTCTACGTCTAAGTGCCCGTCAGTGAGTTTAGTCTCGTAATCTTCCTTGGTGATAGCGTAGGGATGTGAGGCGTTAACGAGGAACCAGCCGAAATCACCCGCGTTGTGTGAGTCAGGTATGTCAACCGCGGGAGTACTACCTAGCTGACCTAAGAAAGGCCTTATCCTCGTCGCTAACCCGACAATATCACTCTTACCAAGTATCAAGACCGGAACCTGCTTAGAATTCCTTGGCAAAACACTCCATTCCGACGCGTTCTTAGCTATATCCTCCGCAATCCTCTTATTAACCGTGACGCCAACACCCAAACTTAAGTCAAAAACCATCGTGTAACCGTTAACCATTATGAAAGGTGATGCGGGGACCCCACACTTCCTACACTTAACGGCATCATCCCCTATGCCGTCCACGTAGAAGTCCGGCCACGGCTCATTACATGAGGGACACTTCTTCATTACGTACGGATCGCCGACGTAGCTGCCCGGACGCGTCGTGTCAACACCTGAAGACGAAGCCTTAGAAAGCACCTCAACACTTAAAACACGTATGACCACCGCATCACCTACTCTCGCCCCCTCCACAGCCACAGGAACATTGACTTCATGCCCTCCCCTAATATTAGGGGTTATCATAGGACCCCAACAACCCGGGGAAGTGACGAACGTTATTCTACCGCCGTCAGCGACAGGCCCTATCATCTTAGTATGCGGTCCTATTATGCCGTTAGTCTGAATATCGTTATATACCTCCCTCTCAACACTCAATACAATACCCCCAAGTATGATTCCATCAAGGGGTATTTATCTATGACGCTACTAAACGTCTAACTAAGTTCCATCACGTTAGCTACGGCAAACTCACTCAAGCTAGGTGAGGGATTAACCGAGGAAAACAGCTCGCTCGAGTTTCATGTTGGTTTATTCGGGGAGAGTTGCTACTTAAGCGCTGTCTTAGCTACAGCCTCTATTATTTTGACGTAACCAGTACACCTGCATAGGTTGCCTTCTAGACTCTTTCTCACGTCTTCTAGAGTCTTTATTTTCTGCTTGATCATAGCGGCGTAAGCTGTGAGTAGGAAGCCTGGCGTGCAGAAACCACATTGAATCGCTCCTTCGTTAACGAAGCTTTCAACGAGTTCCCTGAATTTCGGGTCATTCTCTAAACCCTCAACAGTAATTACTTCTGCCCCGTCGACCTGAGGCGTTAAGATCAAGCAAGAAGTTACTGGGTCGCCGTTGAGGAGAACCGTACACGTCCCGCACTCCCCCCTCTCACAGCCTCTCTTAACACTCCTCACACCTAATTTCAGGCGTAGAGTGTCTAGGAGGATCTCGTTAGGACTCACATCGACCTCAACTTCCTTCCCGTTCAACCTAAACCTTACTAACATAATCACTCACCCCTCAAACCTGCTCTCTCCAGAGCCTTCAGTAAGGTATCTTTAACTAAAACTTTGGAAACGTGCTTCCTGTATTCTGCGGAAGCCCTAACATCACTTATTGGCGAGATATCGTTTAACACAAGCTCTGAAGCCTTCTCAATAATTTCGTCCCCTACCTCCTTCCCTTTCAAGAACGACTCAACGCTTCTAGCCCTCACAGGCGTTGGCGCGACCGCGTTTAAAGCTATCCTCACGTCCTTGAAGACCCCGTTCTCAACCTTAAGAACCGTCGCAACAGCTACTACAGAGAGGGTGAAGGAGTTCCTCCTACCCAGCTTTGCGTAAGAATAAGATTTAGCGAAATCAGCGTCGTAAGGCACTATTATTTCCTGCAGTAACTCGGTCTTATACATGACGGTCTTCCTAGGCCCTATGAAGAATTCTGTTATTGGTATTTCTCTTGTTCCTTCTATGCTTGTTAGTTTTATTCTTGCTTCGTGTACTAGGAGTGGGGGTGCTGAGTCAGCCGCTGGAGAAGCATTACACAAATTACCACCAACAGTAGCCATATTCCTAATCTGCCATGAACCCAACATTGAGACAGCTTCAGCAAGAACAGGTAACTTCTCCCTGATAACGGGGGACTCAACAATATCTTGCATTCTGGTCAACGCGCCTATCCTGATCTTATCACCTTCATCCACTATGTACCGTAAGTTCTTAATCCCTGAAATATCTATCACCGTCTTCGGTCTGTACCTACCTATCTTCATATCGACTACTAGGTCAGTCCCTCCCGCCAGCACCCTAACGTCCTCCTTTCTACTTAAGAGCCTCAGAGCTTCCTCAAGTTCTGAAACACGTATGTACTCTATCTCAGGTAGCT
>DAIRVF010000095.1:0-4873 GCA_036802965.1 Zestosphaera sp. | reverse complement strand
TTTTATGAGTCTAGAACAAGTTTATTATTGTTAAGACCCCCTCCATAGCCAACACTACTATGACGGAGACTATCACCACCCCAACAACTATGGCTAGTGAAGCCCTCAACTTACTCAACCCGAATACGTGAGCTATTAACGAAGCGGTCCAAGCCCCCGTCACAGGTAGCGGTATCGCCACGAAAACCGCTAAACCTAAGTACCCCCACCTCCTCAAGTACTTACCCCCCTCCCTCCTAGCCCGGCTAACTAAGCGGGAATATAGTTGTTTAACACCGCTCAAAACCTTGCTAGTGGACCCCAGTAACACGCTTTCAAGGATCCGTAATGCCTCCAGAGCTATGAAGGGGATTAGGGAATTACACGCGATAGCTAGGGCTACGAGCAACCACTTAATATTGCTGTCTTGAGCGATGACGTAGGCTAGCGGTATAGCGCCCCTAACCTCCGATACGGGGGCTAGCGCTGTCAAGACGACCAGGAAAGCACCGATTGCGAGGGACGTCATCAAACCACCCCAGACTTCCTGATATGAATTCCTAAACCTAAATATAGGTTTCGAGCCATCGCGTGCTAAGCTTAAAAACTCTTGGGTCAATATATTGGCGGGTCACGTGGGTAAGTCCGGGTTCCCGCAATTAGGTGGTGGAGACTCTCACGAACACTTAGTTTTGCCTGCTAAGGTTTACTCGAATAACGTCTTGAGTGGCAGGTTCCGTATGATTAGGGTTAAGCCCTTAGGTGATTTAAGGGTTCCTGAACCGCCGCAGTTCTTCATGGTCTGGGTGCCGGGGGTTGATGAAATACCGTTGAGTGTGGCCGACTATGACGGAGATATGCTATCTTTCATTTACGAGGTTAAGGGCGCTGGTACCAGCGCTTTATCTAGGCTGGGTCCGGGTTCCTATGTAGGTCTTAAAGGACCTTTAGGCAAGCCTCTCAGGGTTGTTGAGGGCTCCTCAGCTCTGCTCGTGGTAGGGGGTTCGGGTGTTGCGCCAACACCTTACATAACCAAGTACTTAGCTTCTAGGGGGTGTAGGTTCGAGGTTGTTTGGGGGGTTAAGAAGAGGGGTGAGCTCTTCAACTTAGGTTCTATCATGAGCGGTGTTGAGTATATTCACGTAGCTACTGAGGATTGCAGTATCGGTTACTGTGGGCTGGCTTCAGAGCTTGCTAGGGAGTTAGTGGGTAGGTATGGGTACGACTTAATCATCGGTGTAGGACCGAAGGGTATGCTTAAGTCTTTATGTGAGGTTACTTCGGGTGTTAACACCTACGTGGTTTTAGAGACTATGGTTAAGTGCGGTGTCGGGCTCTGCGGTTCCTGCGTCCTACCCAACACGGATAAGTTGTTGTGTGTTGACGGACCCGCGTTTAAGTGTGAGGAGGTGATGCATTATCTCAGGACGTGAGGTAGATCTAAGCACTGTCTTAGGTGGGGTTAGGCTCAAGCACGTCTTAATGAACGCTAGCGGGGTTCTCGGAGCCACCCCCGAACACATTGTTAAATTAGCTAGCTATGGTTTGGCGGCAGTAGTGACTAAGACCTTCACCGAGAAGCCGAGGGAAGGGTACGGCCCCCCGATAATACTTAAGTTAAGGAACGGCGGTTACATAAACGCCGTAGGCTTGGCTAACCCGGGTATGGAGTCATTACCTCAGGTCGTGAGGAAGAGTAAGGAGTTAGGGTTGGTGACGATAGTTAGTGTTGGTGGTTCGAGCTTGAATGAATTCGTTAAGGTTTCCGCGGTAGCTGTGGACGCTGGCGCGGACATGATTGAATTGAACTTAGGGTGTCCTCACACAAGGGGTTACGGACTGGACATAGGGAGCGACCCGACAAACGTTTACGAGGTCGTTAAAGCGGTTTCCTCACTAAGTGATGTTCCGGTGATAGCTAAGTTAGGGTTCAGCGATAACTACCTTAAGTCGTCGGGTAAGGCGCTTGAGGGAGGGGCTAAGGCCTTAACGCTGATCAACACTGTTAAAGCTATGGTCATAGACGTGTACTCAGCGAAGCCTATACTCAGCAACGTTTTCGGGGGCATGTCAGGCCCTCCAATACACCCGATAGCTGTTAGGGTAGTCTACGACGTCTACAGGGAGTACGAGCCGGAGATAATCGGGGTTGGCGGAGTGACAGATTGGGTGTCGGCAGCGGAACTAATACTAGCTGGGGCTAGAGCACTTCAGGTAGGCTCAGTACTCGCTGCAAAACCTAAGGAGGTAGTTAACTCAATACTTGAGGGTCTGAGAGAGTGGGTCTCTGAACTAGGGTATGAGAGGATCGGGGACCTCGTAGGACTAGCACACAAGAGGTGAGGCGAACACAGAGAAACACTTAGTGGGGCCGCGGGGATTTGAACCCCGGACCACGGGGACCCGAACCCCGCATTCTACCAAGCTAAACTACGGCCCCTCACCCAATAACTTTAATTAAAGACCCTTATTAAAATTCCTTGCAGTCTCAACCATTACGTGATGTCCCTAGCGTCTTCAGCATGCCCTGCAATGTCTTCAGGTAATCATAAACTCCCTCTTCCATAGCTCTAGACTCAAGATATTCATGATCTATTCTCTCACTCCATAAAGCGTACAACCAATAAGCTTTATCCCTATCCTCCGTAGATTCCCAGAATTTCCATCCTGCAAGGTACGTAATTACTAGCTCCTCAACAGGTTCTACGTACACGTGGAAGTCCTCCACGACTAGTTTTGTGGGCTGTATCTTCCTCCCATAAACTACTGACACCATATCTATGGATTTTAGCTGGAGGAGCTCGTATCTCGGTAGGAACCCTCTCGCGATCTTCTCGG
Organism: Zestosphaera sp.; assembly: GCA_036802965.1. Classification (GTDB taxonomy): domain Archaea; phylum Thermoproteota; class Thermoprotei_A; order Sulfolobales; family NBVN01; genus Zestomicrobium. Next base: position 2,056 of record DAIRVF010000095.1, on the reverse strand, counting down.
AAAACTTCTTAAGAAATCTCTCTACGAGATCTCCGGCGTTAATTCCCTCGACGATTACGTCTACGTCCATGGTTCTGTAGATCCTTCCAGTATAGACTTCCACGGCGAAACCTCCTGTAATAATTATTCTCCCGATACCCCTCCCCTCAAGTTTTGTGTTAAGCCACGCAATTAAGTAGAGGTATCTCTTAGTTTCCTCGGTAATTTCCTTAAGTCTGGGGAGTATCTCTTCCTCGAATTCTACGTATAAGCTCTCAGCCAATTCTCCTAAACCTTCAACATCAAAACTCTTTGAAACCCTCTCCACTCAATCACCTCCAGATATAGGGGGAGAAGCTCCCTACCCAGCGTCGCGAGCCTGGCTAGGTCTTCCACACTCCTCCTAGAGATCCTCCTCTTATCGCTTAAACGCATAAGGTACGCGGACTTGAACACCTCCCTAAACTTCTCAGCACTCATGACACACCACACAACAATACTTAAGACAAAATATAAAGAGATAGTCTAGTGTAGATAGCTAGATGTTAAGCTACTGATAGCTTTTCCTAAGACTTGCTACGATATTTGCGTGGGTTGACGGCTACTTCACGTTAGTTGTTTTGATGTGCCGTATCTCCCGATGGTTTTCCCTAGAGCTAGGTACATTAGGATGCAGGAGATGAGTGCCGCTACGTTTATGAAGATCCCTATTACGAATATGATGCCGGCAATCATGTAGAGATTACTCTCCTCGTTGTAGTATAGTCTGAAGCATAAGATTATCATCCCGATCATCCCTATTACGAGTAGTGCTAAGCTAAGTACCAGCATTAATAAACCGATTACTGACCAAGCAGATAGTACCCCGAAAATAAGTAGTATGAGCCCGAACATATACCCGTACTCGACTAGTAGTGCGGGTGTTGCGTAATCCGGGTCGCTTTCCTTAAGCTCCGTGACGCCGGGCACGAACATGCAGTAGAACCCTACGAGAGCCAATACCGCACCCGCCAACACTAACACGAGATTAACGAAGTTCCTTAACTTAGTACCTAGGAAAGCCACCGCTAACACCGGGTTAGTGATCGTCTCGGTGCTTACGCTGAGAAGAAGACTTCCGAGGATGGCGAGGAGGAGCCCCCTACGCATTGCTTTAAAAGAAAATACTAAATCTGTATGTTCTTGGGTGATTCAAACATTATTACGCCCGAATTAACATAATGTTTCAAGCTTTTAAATAGATGCAGTCAGGATTAAGGTAACGTAGCGCGGTGATTGAGTAAGGCGGTCTAAGAGGGGTTTTACTTTAGCTATTCTTAATCTTAGTTCGATGGTTTTAAATGTATTTAAGTGTTGAGTAATAATTAAGTTATTGGTGGTTAAGGGGATGAGGTCTTACTGCGAGGTTTACGTGAAGAGCGTGTTGCCGGCGATCAGGCTTTACCTAGCTGAGAGGTTGGTTAGGGATTACGGGCTAACTCAGTTGGAGGCGTCGAGAATGCTCGGCATCTCACAACCACTCGTGAATTACGTGGTGAATAAGAGGAGGAGACCTAAGATGTTGGAGAAGTTAATCGCAATACAGAAACTTAAGGAAGCGTTAGATAAGAAAGCTAAGGAAATAGCTACGGGTAAAACTAACGCAAGCAACCTAGCGTGCGATTTCTGCTTCATATTAAGAGAAGAGAACATAGCAGACCAGATCATCATGACCTTAAACTACGAAATATGTAAGTGCATGAACGGGAAGACATGACCAGACTTAAAGAAGAATACGTGACTTAAACAGGTTTCTCAAGTTCTCTGAAGATGATTCGATTATGAATTATGAGAATCTGCCGAGGCTCGGCCTCTGCATCTAACCCTCAACTCTAGAGCATTTAATCCCTTCCCAAGCTTCTCCGGTCTGGGTAGAGATGTGAAGACTACTGAAATAGATTTTAGTCAACAAGCACTTTAACCTGGGAGTTTCTTTACTGTTTTCCTACCTAGTTATGGGGTCTGCTATAATGTATTTGTCGTTTGCTTTCTCAACAAATGAACGAGAAAGTGCGGTGTTAGCGGGTTACCAATATCT
>DAIRVF010000094.1:0-4924 GCA_036802965.1 Zestosphaera sp. | reverse complement strand
CCAACGGCCTTCTTAAACCTTGGTTGAGCGATCCTGATCAACTAACTAATATCACCCCCAAACCCTCAATTAAGAGCATGATGTCTAGATCGTCTAGATTTCCTGACCCACCGTACGGTTCCTGAATTTTTATGAAGGGATAGTAAGTCTTGATTTCTCCAGAACTTTCAGGACGCGGTAACGGTATGAATATTGAGGCCGACTGTGCTTGAGCTCTCGGCGGGTACGTGTCCTCATACCTCGTGAGCTCCTTAAAAGTGAATGTCCTACTTGAAAGAACATTACCTTCTGAGTCCACGAGACCTACCTCGAAGATGACTCTATCACTACTAACTCCGTAGAAATCGTTGCCTTCGTTGTCATGGAATCTATAATTGACTACTAAGATAACGCCGAGATACTTTGAGTTAGTTATTATCGTGGTGCTCGAGTTGTATATGAGTACTAAGGGAACGGTAGAGTAGTCTTGTAAGATCTTCCCGCTCGAATACGCGTCATTCCTAGATGTCGCAAAGCCGTAATACACGTCTTCAGTAACGAATAGTATTGAGGCGCCGGGTGCGTCAGCGTTGAATTTAGTTAACAGTATGTATGGCTCGTAGCTTGTTTCATAATTTAGGTTGCTACTCCTACAATATATGCGAACTCTCTCAGCAGACCCGGTAAAAGAAATTCTAACTCCCTGCCTGCTTGTGAGGTAAGAGTACTTTGCCGGGTCCGGGCTAGGGGAAGTAATTTCAACACCGTTACTAAACCTAATTATGTAGCGAGTCGCGTTCTTGAAGCCTACGATCTTAACCCTATACCCGTTACTGCAAACACTGCCTAAGTTCACGCTCTGACCAGAAATAACTAGTATTACGTCGGAGGACGCTCTATTCCAGGAAAACATTATGTCGTATTTCTTCACGTCTTTAGGGTTGTAACCTAGGTAAAGGTTGCCTACCGGAGCGTTAGTTACTGAGATGGAGTCTACGTTCACGTATTCTTCGTAGAGATAATAAGCGCCCGTCCCAACACCCTTGATTCCCCTAACGTTAACTCCCTGTCGAGGTATTTCCAGTAAGCTCGCGTCCAATATCTTGAATCCCGACCTACTCAAGGTATCTCTTATCGACGAAGGATCGTAGTATGGTAGTGGGATGTATACGTGCATCTTAACTAACGCGACCTCTTGAGAAACCATGAGTTCCTCTAGGAATTCCTTGGAGTGCGTTCTTGGGGTAATCGTCGTCCCCTTATCCGTTAATAACATTACGCTCACTAACCTACAACTAACCTCACAATACCTAAGTATCTCGTAGGATTGATAGGAAGCGACAGAGTTAGGCCTCACAGTAATATTTGTTTCCTCTCTCAACATGATTGTAGTCCCGTTAGGGTAGAGCAACCTGTAGAAGAGGTTGATCACGTTTATTTCTGAGGTCCCGTAATTAGCTATCGCTAAGGTTATCACGTTATTCTTATCCACGAATACCGTAGCGTTTATATCTTTAATAGTGTAGCTCACTAACTCTACGAACTCACTACGTATTTCCGGCACGAAAGATAGGTTACTGTGTGGCGTTCTAATTATTAAGTACATGGCCGTAGGCAAGACTATCAAAACGAATAAGGACATCACGATAACGGATATTATTAAGCTTCCCTGACCCTTAAGAATCCTCAAGATCTCACCGAAGACTTATAAATCCTTAAGACGTAGTAGTCGTTGCTGTAAGGCTTTAGGAGGTAGACCCTAACCTCAGTAACCTCTCCTAAAGTGCTGTAATCTACCTTAACTATCTGGTTACCGCCCCTGTAAGCTACATAACACACTCCTAACCGCCGGCCCTGAGAGTAAGGGGTTTCACCAACACTCCTCTTATAGACGTTTATGTCGACCCAGTTATTACTGCCCTCAGGCTTTATCAAGAGATTCCTGAAAGGTATTGAAGCTATTTCAGTTGCTTGCGGGCATTCTTCAGGCTGTGAACAAACTATCCTATCGACATCTAGTTCCGGCACGTAGTAGTAGACGTTAGTACATGGAAGGAGTTCCATGCTCCCGTCAGCTAGCTTAGCCTCAACCATGAGGAAGAAGTTAACGCTAGCATTATCAAGCCTCCTTAGAAGGAGCCACATCACCTTATTATTCTCATCTACTGAGATCAGCCTAACTACCTGGGCGGTTAACTCACTATTAAGTAGGTTCTCCTTCTCTATCTCTGACGTCGAAGTACTGGAAAGTGTTTGAAAGTAAGCTAACACAGAAATACCCACTAATAAAGCCACACCAGTCAAAACAATCACTGTTATTAAGTCTGTCTGACCAAGACTTGATTTACCCATTTCCGCACCTAATATATATTCTCTAACGGAGTAATAAACTATAGTATCAAAACCTAACGAAAAATATATTAGATTTTAGTACTTTCCTAACAAGGTGGTGTGTTTGAGTCTACCTGAGGAACTGATTAATGTGATTGAGTTGACTAGAGCGCATAATAGGTGGAGGAAGCTTGAGGCAATAAATCTAATACCTTCAGAGAACGTCATGTCTCCTCTAGCTGAAGCTGCTTATATGACCGACATGATGCATAGGTATGCTGAGGGCAAGCCTAAGAAGAGGTATTATCAAGGACTCACATACGTTGACGAGGTTGAGTTGCTTGTCATGAACCTCATGTCGAGATTATTCAAGGTTAAGTATGTTGAGCCTAGACCTATCAGCGGCACAATAGCTAACGCGACAGTCTTCAGGGTCTTAGGGAAGCCGGGTGATAAAGCGTTGATAGCTCCTGTTCAGGCAGGTGCTCACGTATCGCATACTAGGTTCGGTACCTTGGGTGCTTTAGGGATAGAACATGTTGAGATGCCATTCGATCAGGAGAGGTGGAACGTTGATGTAGACAAGGCCGTTAAGATGATTGAGTCCTTAAGACCAGCGTTCGTCACCTTAGGAGGCTCTGTCTACATGTTCCCACACCCCACGAAAGAGATAGCTCAAGCAGCACACTCAGTAGGGGTTAAGCTAGTTCACGACGTAGCACACGTCCTCGGCTTAATAGCGGGCGGCGTGTGGAGTAACCCAATACATGAGGGAGCTGACGTAATAACCTCCTCAACACACAAGACTTTCCCAGGGCCTCAGGGAGGGGTCATAATGACTGATGACGAAGAACTCTACAAAGAAATCTCTAAAGTAATCTTCCCATGGTTCCTAAGCAATCATCACCTCCACAGACTGCCGGCAACAGCTGTGACCGCTGTGGAGATGATGGTTTTCGGTGAGGAATACGCTAAACAAATAGTTAGGAATGCGGTAGCTTTCGCTGAGGCATGCGCTGAGGAAGGTTTTAATGTACCTACGGAACACTTAGGCTTCACAAAATCACACATGTTCGTGATAGACGTCAGGAACATCGGGGGAGGAGCTAGAGCAGCCACACTACTCGAGCAAGCCAACATAATAGTTAACAAGAACCTACTGCCGTGGGACCCGCCGGAAGCCGTGAAAGACCCTTCAGGTATAAGACTAGGCACTCCTGAGATGACTAGATTCGGCATGAAGGAAGGCGACTTCAAGGAGGTAGCTAAGTTCATGCGTGAAGTCTTAATAGATGGGAGACCTCCCGAAGAAGTTAAGAAGAAGGTGATTGAGTTTAGGAAGAACTTCATCGAAGTAAAGTACGGGTTCAGCCTACCTAGAGAATTAGAAGAGAAACTTCCTAAAATGCCTATACTACTCTAAAGCCACGCACTCAGGTGTCTCAACCTCTTGTGCGAACTATGGCTTAAGACATGGGTCGACGTGAACAACGTATGTGTTAGTAGTAAGAAGGTCTTCTTAATACCTGTCGGTAGTGTGGAGCAGCACGGACCACACCTACCACTAGGACTAGATTACATCATAGCGCAGCACGTGGCCGTAGAAGCGTGTAAGAACTTAGAGAGCGAAGGTGTGAGGGCTCTCGTCCTACCCCCAGTAACGTATGGCTTAAGCTCTATGTGGTCTGCGTACCCAGGCACTCTCAGCGTTAGTAGCGAGTCACTCTACAAATACTTGAGAGACGTTGTAGCCTCCGCTCACCGTAATTGTCCCGGAACCCACCTAGTAGTGGTTAACGGGCACGCGGGAAACAATGACTTACTAAGGGTTCTGTGCAGGGACGTAGCGGAGGAGTTAGGTCTCGTAATAAGCTTCATTAGTGTGTGGGATTTATGCGGCGACGTTATTAAGGAAGTCTCCACCACACCGTTCACTCACGCTGATGAGGTGGAGACTAGCTTAGCCATAGCGTTGAACTTGCTGGTGAGGGAGCCGCCAAAGAACGCCCCAGGATTTTTCAGGAAACACGATGATTTCTGGCATCCCCTAGACTTAACTAAGAGACCTAAAGCATACGTTTTTAGAGCTGAGTCTAAGGGGACGCACGGTATCGGGTCTTTCGGGAAACCTGAGTTAGCGTCTAGAGAGAAGGGTGAGAAGTTACTTAACTGCATGGTCAGCAGGTTAGTCATGTTGGTGAGGGAGGTTCTCGAGAACGGTGTCTGAGGGAGTAACTTAGCTTAAGCAAGCCTGTATTCTTTCCCTGCGTGTAGGTATGCTAAGCCTTCAGAAACCATGGCGTCTAGTAATTCCTTCTCCTCCTTCGTCAAGTTCTTGACTTCTCTTAAGGGAATAGGGAATTTCTTCTTAAACCCCTCCATAAAAGACTGAGAAACTACGTAGTTACCGACGACCATGTAACTTCCTGTTCTGAGTAGTGAGTCTAATGAGATACCGCGATTCCTGGCGTTATCAACCCTCATTATCACCTCCTCACCTAACGCGCTGACCTCCTCTCTAGCTTTCCTCTCCGTCTTAAGCGATTTCATGAGTAGAGTGAATTCAGTCTCGATCTTACTGACCCTATCATTCAACGACTCAACAATCTTCCTC
>DAIRVF010000093.1:0-4998 GCA_036802965.1 Zestosphaera sp. | reverse complement strand
GCAAAGTACCTTTCCTTACAGTGCTAGTAGTACTGACCTTACTACCCTTCCTGAATGTTGGGGGTTTCTGGCTCGATGTCTTGACTAAGGTAAATCTATTCTTGTTAGTCACGCTAGCGATCGACCTATACTCGGGAACGACCTACTACCTCAACTTAGGAGTTTCCTTCACCTTCGGGTTCGCAGGTTATTCTCTAGCTCTACTAAATGTTTACTACGGCATACCAACCGAGTATTCCTTGTTCTTAGCAATACCTATATCAATATTCTTTAGTTTAGCGATCCTACTACCTAGCCTTAAAATAAGGGGGGTTTACTTTGCGATATTATCCTTACTTGTTCCAATAGTTTTCATAGGAATAGTTACCGCGCAACCATTCTCTATATACTTAGGCGGTGAGGGCGGTCTGAGATTCAAACAGTTATTCCTGGACTTTGCTAGGGGTCTACCACCTGGGGTTAGATTGACGTTTCTGCAGTACTCTTACTACTACATATCCTTGGTGGCGGCGGTGATCGGGTATGTGATAGCTTATAAGATAAGCTTCTCTGAGTTTGGTTTTATGTTGAGGGCTGTGGGTCAGGACGAGGAGCTAGCTGAGGGTACCGGGATAAACACTCTTAAAGTGAAGGTGATAGGATTCTTGATATCTAGTGCTTACGCGAGTGTTGCTGGAGCGCTTTACGCGTCTATGAGACCCCCTGTGACAGTAGACCTTGTCGTGCCAGCGAATACGTTGATACCCCCACTCACGTCAGTTATAGTAGGGGGATTAGGGACCTTGATAGGGCCTGCCATAGCTAACTATCTACTCCTACTCATCTACGAATTCTTGTGGGGACTTATAGGGAGGTGGAGGGTGATAGCCTATATGCTCCTCCTCATAATCATAATAACGATTAAGCCGCAGGGAGTCATTTTCAAAGCTTACGTGGAAGCGAAGAAGTTTTTGAGAGGTGTTTTCAGTGAGTGAGATACTTAGGTGTGAGGAAGTAACGAAGAGGTTTGGAGGTCTTACGGCGCTCAATAAGGTAAGCTTAGGCGTCGTTAAGGGAGAGATACTCGGCATAATAGGGCCTAACGGCTCAGGCAAGACCACCCTACTCAACGTAATCACAGGGCTTCTAAGACTTGATGAGGGGAGAGTCTTACTAGACGGCAAGGACGTAACCAGGCTTAAACCGCATGAGAGGGTTAAGTTAGGTATTGCGAGGATGTTTCAAGGGATGAGGGTATTTCCTTACCTCCCAGTCTATCTCAACGTAGAACTCGTGGCTAGGTCTATCTACGGCGACGTTAGGTTGGCTAGGGCGAAGACTTCCTGGGCACTCACGATGAGTGGGTTACTTCCTGAAGCCGGCGAGCTACCTATCAGGTTAACACCGTATAAGTTAAGGATGCTCGAGTTTGCCAGGATCTTAGTCTCCAACCCTAAAATAGCTTTACTTGACGAACCGTTCGCCGGACTCACGTCAGGCGAGGCTGAAACGATGATAGGTTTAATAAAGAAGTTTAACTCATTAGGGATATCTTTCGTGATAGTAGAGCATAAGCTAAGGTATTTGATGAGGATAGCTAATAGAGTCGTAGTCCTTAACCAAGGAGTGAAGTTAGCTGAGGGGAAGCCGGAGGATGTGGCCAGGAACCCTCAAGTCGTTGAAGTATATTTGGGGGTGAGTTAATAGGGTGGGCAACGTTCTCGAAATAAAGAACCTTAAATCCGGGTACGGAAGTGTTCTAATCATAAATGACGTGAGTCTCCTCGTAGGAGTTAACGAGGTCGTCGGCATAGTAGGACCTAACGGTGCTGGTAAAACGACCTTGCTTAAGACCATATTAGGTTATCTAAAGCCGTGGAGCGGTGACGTAATCTACCTGGGTAAGAGAATAAATGGGTTAAGCACTGAAAAAATCGTGCAGTTAGGCATAGGTTACGTGCCTGAGAGAGGTGGGGTGCTGAAGACCCTCACTGTGAAGGAGAACATAGAATTAGTTGTCGGGATATTTAAGGAGGCTCCTGAGAGGCTGAGAGATCTCCGCAGGCTCTTCCCACTAATTGATGAGAGAGCTTCCCAGGTAGCCGGGACCTTGAGTGGTGGTGAGCAGAAAATCTTATCTGTAGTTCTAGGGTTACTGACAGCTAAGAAACTGCTCGTAATGGATGAACCTTCCGCCGGGCTGGCCCCAGTAGCTAGGAAAAAACTCTCAAGCATGCTTAAGAACATCACAAAAAACCTAGGACTCTCACTACTCATAGCTGAGCAAGATCCTAGCTTGGTAACGGTCCTGTCAGACGTCGTGTACGTTATGGAGAGGGGAAGCCTCGTGCGGAGTGGGAGACCTGACGAGATCTTGAAAACAGAAATCTTAAGAGAGCATTACCTCGGATTATGAAATAATCGCTGTAATTAGAACTTAATTTACTCTGTTAACATTAATTTACTTTAAGTTTAGTATCGTTATTCTTGAGGTGAGTTAATGAGGGAGAAGCACGTTAAGATCTCTTCAACAGGTATTTACGTCCCGCCGATAATAATGACTCCCGAGGACTTCGAGAAAAAGACGGGTATTAAGGTGGATCCTACGTTCATAGAGAGGACAGGTCTTAAGGTGAAGAGGATTGCTCCTCCCGAGGAAACCCCGGCGACAATGGCTGCTAAAGCGGCGGAAATGGCTTTAGAGAGAGCTAAGATGTCTATAGATGAGATAGATTTGATAATAGTGGGTACTGACACTCCAGAGGCGATATCACCGCCCACAGCACCCAAGGTTCAGGCTCTCCTCAACGGTAGTAAGAAGGAGATACCTGCTTTCGACGTGAACGCTTCTTGCGCGAACCCCGCGTACATGCTTGAGCTAGGCACTTCAATGATTAAAGGTAACACTAAGTATAGGAACGTGTTACTCGTGGGTACGTACGCTATGACTAGATTCTTGAGATGGAAGTTTATGTGGGAGTGGATATTCTCTGACGGTGCTAGCGCGGTAATACTTTCTGAGTCTGAGGAACCAGGCTACCTAGCAAGTAAGTTGAGGGCTGACGGGACTTTCTGGGACTACTGGGGTATCTTCATGGGCGCTTGGAGACCGATATCCGAGCAGGTGGTTGATGACACACTCCCCTACCTAGACTTGAGGAGGGCTTACCCTCCGGTCAACGACCAGTTCTGGCCAGTACTAGTTAAGAACGTCATGGAGCAAGCTAAGATATCTTTAGATGACATAACTCAAATAATTTACACTCAGGTAAGACTTAAGACCATACTAGACGTGACTAAGTCTCTTGGCCTGCCGGGAAGCAAGACGCATTGGGTAATGGATAAATACGGCTACACGGGCTCAGCATGTGTGTACATGGCCTTACACGACGCTCTAGAACAAGGTAAGGTAGAGAGAGGTAAGGTCGTTATATTAGTCGCCTCTGGAGTCGGTTATCAGCAAGGCGCTATAGCCTTCAGGTGGCTCTAAACAATACGTGTTCGAAACTTTTTATGGTGGGGATAGAATCAGAGAGTTAACAATGTTAACTACTAACGTTATCTAGTGCTAGACTATATTCCTTAAGGAGTGAATAAAGGATGTTATCAGATGAGGTTTTAAATAGTATTATTAGGGGTAGTAGGAAGCCTGTCCCTACCTTAATGCCTAAATCCTTCGGTCCTTTAAGTGGGGTGAGGGTGGTTTCGTCGGGTATTTTGATTGCGGAACCCTTCGCAGCTTACCTAGCAGCGCTCTGGGGGGCTGAGGTAATACATGTTGAGAGACCGGGTGGGGACACGTACAGGTATTCACCGCCCTTCATAGAGCATGAAGGGAGGAAAGTGAATACTTGGTGGGCTCAGGAAAGACGTAATATGTTCTCGATAGTCATAAATCTGAAGTCGGAGCGCGGGAAGGAAATATTCCTTAAGTTGTTGAAGCAAGCCGATATTTGGATGGAGAGTTCCATGCCCGGCACGTACGAGAAGTTAGGGATAACTGATGAAATCGCACATAAAATCAACCCGGAATTAACTATAGTGCATATCTCAGGCTTCGGGCATTGGGGAGATGAAAAATACTTGGGTCTACCAGCCTATGACGCTATAGCTGCTGCATTCAGTGGTTGGATGAGTTTGAACGGCTTCCCGGAAACACCCCCGTATAAACCGTTCCCCTATACTGGGGATTACCTAACAGCTCTTCACGCGTTATCAGCGGCTCTCGCCGGATACATACACGCTAAGAAAACAGGTAAGGGGGTTTCTATAGATGTAGCTCAGTTCGAGGCTATCGCGAATACTTTCGGCGGCCTCTGGATACAGACGATCGAGCTTGGTGATACGCCAACTAAGAGAGGAAATAAAGATATTTACTTCCAGCCATACGACATATTCAAGACGTTGGACGGGGAGTATGTCTTCATAGGCGCTTTAGGCTACGATGTCTTCAGGAGGTTGTGTGACACGATCGGGATTGATTTTAGTGAGTGGAGGGACGTTCACTACGCACCGGGAATGCACACGGAGAAAGGGAAGGCTTTTGACTCATTATTGAGGGACTGGGTAGCGAGGAAAACCTCCAGCGAAGTGATTGAGATTCTTAAGAAGCATAACGTGCCTTGCTTCAAAGTCTACACACTTAGAGATGCTTTAGGTGACCCACATTACAACGCTAGGAAAGACTTCATAGAATGGTTTGACGAAAGCATTAAGAAAAACATTAGGGGGTGGGGTGTAGTCCCTAAATTCAAGATGGGGGAGGAACCGAGGGTTTGGAGAGGTTCACCTAGACTAGGTCAAGACGCGAGGTTAATCCTAAATAAGTTACTTGATTACACCACGGAAGAGATAGAGGAATTAATTAAGAGTAACGACGTGTGTTGTGAGTAAGATGCCCTACACGAGAATAAATGAAGTAGACATCTATTACGAGGATCACGGGTCTGGAGAGCCTGTCGTCTTACTTAACGGTATATTCATGAATACCAAAAGCTGGTACCTACAGCTAAAGTCCTT
>DAIRVF010000092.1:0-5050 GCA_036802965.1 Zestosphaera sp. | reverse complement strand
TTCCTAGATAGCGTTCTACCTTCACACAAAGCTATTATCAAAGCTTTATCAAGCCTTGACACCCCCTCATTTCTCACCGAGACCAGAATCTCCTTGCTGTCGGTCAAGAAAGCGTCGAAAGAGACTTGAGGTGATGGCGTGAGTGGTCTGTAAACAAGTAAGTCACTCAAGATCAGCGGTTTAGGAACGTCGCTTCTCCTCAACGTTATAGAACACCTACACTCTTGAGATGCTTTAAGCTTCTTTAAGGAAATCTCGGAAACACCGATTAACTGAGTAATTGGTGATTCATTACCGCAGGTTAAGAGTACCTCAGAAGTTCTTGAAGGAAACTCGGCAACCATCTCAACACCTAATTCATGCCCCACACACGGGTGCGTGATGACGTATTCCTCACCTTTCTTGAGGATCAGCACCCCTGAGTAGTAATCTACTAACACCTCAGTATCGTGAGACTCCGCAACACCAACCAAGCTAACGGAAAGTACCTCAATCGCTTTAGAAGTCTCCGTAGAAAGCTTAAGTAAATACTTTCCCGGCTCCTTAATAATCTGCGAGACGTCAAAGATTTGAAGAGCGTACATTACTTTCTCTAAACCCACTAATACTTGAGGCTTGAATTCCCTAGTAATATTAATTGAGTTAACCGAGACCCTCCACGGGAAGGACTTAGGCTTTAAGTCCTCACCCCTAAGTAAGATAGAGATGTAAGACATGCTTAACTTACTATCAACTGAAACACTCAACTGAATACTCCTCGGATTACCGTAACCTCCGACAATGCCTGGCATCAAGTGAGTCACTCTGTACGGCAAACCCCTATACGCGCCTGAAACACACTTTATTAACTCTCCTAGAGCCAACGACTACACCCTAAATATCACATATACCATGCGGAACGCATAAAAAACTTAAACCACCTTCGAATACCACCATACTGAAGAAACCTTCACTAGATATCGTCAACCTCTTTAGGAGCTAACTTCTTGAGAGCTCTTAGAGCGGCTAGCCTCTCCCTCCCCTCAAGCCTTGCTTCATTCACTAACCTGATGAGTTCCTTAATAACAGTCTCAGCTACCTCTCTCTTGACAGGGTACGGCACTCCGTCCTTACCCCCTATAGCGTAAGCGTATTTAAATGGTGAGAAACTATGTGTTACTACATCTCTCAAAGACGGGGGCTCTCTGTAAATCAACTCTGAGATGAGTGATAAGGCTCTGACCACCTCAGCACCTAAGCCCTCAACCAAGAGCAGTTCCTGCATATTTTTAGGTCTTAACTCATACGCCTTACCTAATTTCTCTAAAATTCTTGAGTCTATGGCTACTGGTCTGTAGTAGGGTATATTACTTTGTATCGGTCTAGGGGGTTTAAGACCCGTAAGCGTTTTAAGTCCTTTAAGATACGTGTTAACCACCTTGAGCTCGTTTACTATCTTCCTAGGATTCTCACCAACCAAATCTACCAAGACTTTCCTAGACTCTATTGACTCGTTAATAGTTAGGTTCAGCGGCATCGTGGTGATGTCTGATGCGACCCCCGCGTGAGACTCTAGTGTCGGGTCCCTAGACATAAACCAAGCTAAGTGATATCTCCTGGCGATCTTCAGGTTTGTGTTCATTCCCTGCTGTATCACAACCCAATTACCCTTCTTATCGAAGAGTAGCGCGTGATGATATAGGGTGAAACCGTCTTGCAAGAGTACTGAGTCAGTCTTAGCCGCGAGCTTAGATACCTTGATTAACTCGTTAGAGGAAGCGCTACTCAGCCCTATCTCATCCCCATACTTAACTATCTCTTCCGGCGTCTTCCTAGAAGTAAGTCCTTTACCTCCAGCAACCCTCACATCACCGCCTATCTCCTCTAAAGCTGTCTTAATCATGGCTGTGGTCACGGTTGTCGAGCCGCTACTGTCCCAGTCCATACCTATGACGTTATTGAACGCTTGAAACCACAGAGGGTTTGAGAATCTTCTTAAGACTTCCTCACTACTAAACTCTATCAGCAGTACTTCCAAGATAACTCTAGACAGCTTAAGCATTAACCTAGCAAGCCACGAAGGTACGTGACCACCGTGTAAAGGCAGGTCAGCTACTCCTGATACGCTACCCATTATTCTCATCTAAATCATTATTTCAAGACTTAATAAGCTACTTCTTCCTGACCCTGAGCACTGCCCCCTCAACACCGACCACGACCACCTCGCTACCTCTAGGTATCTCCTCATCTGAGGTAGCTTTCCAATACTCGCCCTCAACTATTACGAAACCCGTCCTCCCAGGACCTAAGTCGTCAAGCGCTCTCCCGACCTTACCGGTCGGTAAGAACTCGTAAGGCTTCTTCCTCCTAACTTTTATGACCTTAAACATGAGTATGCCGAAGAACCCCCCTAATATCACTGAAGTACTTATTATGAACGTCCTTAAAGCGTTTAAGTACTCCTCGGAAGGAACTAACCCGCTAGGCAGGTACGTGGGCAGAAGAGCGAAGCCGAAAGCCAGCAAGATAATCCCGCTAATCCCTACTATCCCGAAACCCGGTAACACGAATAACTCTACAGCCAGTAACACCCCGCCCAAAATTATCAGGAATAACGAGACTAGGTTGGGATTAAGACCGCTACCCGCTAACCCGAGGAGCAAGAATAAGAGGGTTAGCGGGAGCACAGTTATCCTCCCGCTAAGTAGAGCGAATATTGTTCCTAAGAGTCCTATCGTGAGCAACACGTTGAGTATCGTGGAGTTCTCAAGTAGTGAGAGCAATCTCGACCTAATACTGCAAGCATAGAACTCCAAGCCCGACTCCTCGATCTCTAACCTAACCACCACACCAGATACTGAAACCTCGTAACCTCTTATAGTCTTCAGCAGCGTTGGGAGATCCTGTGCTATGAAGTCAGCCACGCCATATGAAACTGCTTTCTCAGCACTCACCGTAGTAGCCTTAATAACGAAGTCTCTCACGAGGGTCTCGTTCCTTGACCTAAGCTTCGCGTAATTCAACGCCTTCTCAGCGACGGGATTTATTATCTTAGATTCGTTAACGAACTGAATCTCCCCGGTCACAGGGTTTATCATGACTGGCTGCATAGCCCCGATGATTGCTGAGGGGTGGAGCGCTATGATGTTAGCTGGGAGTATTATCATGGTCCCCGCGCTTAACGCCTTGCCACCACTAACGTAAGCTATTGTAGGCACTCTCGAATTACTTACGGCGTCTCCGATTGTGTAGGCAGCGTCTAAGTAACCGCCGTAACTATCGACTAAGTATATTAACGCCTTACCCTCGCTCTCTGCCTTACTCAAGGCGTCTAAGAAGCACTCCTTAACCCCGCTATCTATCACATCCCACGGAGGCTTAATCTCTACAACTATAGCTTTAGTTGCTGTCCCAGCTACCTGGAGGCTTATGGGGTTAGGTGTCTCAGTAGCGTGTAGTGAGGTTACGAGCGTTAGTAGCATTACTAGAATAACTATTGTTTGAGCAAAAACACATGAAAGATTGCTCTTAGGTGTCAGCACCTCCTAACTCACCGCTCTTCTCTCTCTTTAAGAGCTTTATACATCGCCACCGTCTTACCTACGTCCGTAGCCCCGGTCTCCGTAACTACTACTAAGGCTTTCTCCCTAGCTATCTCTATTAGTGTCTGAAGCTCTCTTAAGCGTAGAGCTGTCGGGTGTTGCTCGTACATTGATGCGGCCTCAACCAGCACTGCGGAGGCTTGTCTCTCGCCCTCCGCTTCTATTATCCTAGCCCTCCTCCACCTCTCAGCCTCAGCTTGCTTAGCCATAGCTCTCATGAGTTCCTCAGGCAATTCTACGGACTTGAGGGTCACTGCCGTAACCTTAATACCCCAAGACATAGCCGTCTCATCGATTATATCCTGTATCCTCTTATTCAACTCATCCCTCTTCTGCAGTAGGTCGTCTAAATCTACCTGACCTATCACGTCCCTCAAAACTGTTTGACCCAACATCATTATCGAGTAGTGGTAGTTGCTGACCTTAGTTATCGCTGCTATCGGGTCGACAGCTCTATAGTATATTACCGCGTCAACCTTGACGCTCACGTTATCCCTAGTTATTATTTCCTGCTTAGGGACGTCGACAGTGACAACTCTTAAGTCAACCTTCATTAAGTTGTCTACGAAGGGTATTATCAGTATTAATCCAGGTCCCTTAGCACCCACAAGCCTCCCCAACCTGAAAACCACGGCTCTCTCATACTCCCTAATGATTTTTATGCTAGCGTTTAGTAGGGGGATGACTACTATTAGAACAACAAGTATTAGTACGATCTCAGTTAGTCCTATCGGCATTAACACACACCTCAATTACTTAGTCGTTACAGAATATTTAAGTTAGTGCTTATGGAATTAAACCAAGGTGATTGAGGTAGTTAAGAGTAGGTCTAAGGGCTACAGAGCTGAGAGGGAATTAGTCCACATCCTGTGGAGATTAGGATTTGCTGTGATGAGAGCCCCGGCCAGCGGTGCTAGAATAAGGAAAGCAGAGTACCCCGACGTAGTGGCGATAATGAAGGGGAAGGTCGCGGTCTTTGAAGTCAAGTCAAGAACCAAGCCCTCAGGACTATACATAGAGTCAGAGCAAATCAAAAAATTGCTGGACTTCGCGGAAAGAGCTGGCGGGATACCTTATATAGCTATCAAAATACCTCACAAAGAATGGAAATTCGTTAAAGTCTTGAGGAAAGGGGATGAGGAGGGTAAGACATATAAGGTAAGCAAGGAAGACATAGAGAAAGCTCCCGGAATCGGGGGCGTGTTAGCGGATTTAGGACTCGTGAAGACACTAACGGAGTACTTCAAAGAATTAAGTTCGTAGAAAGCATTAGGTTATCCGAGCTCTTACGGTTAGCCCCCATGTAGGGGCGGTAAAACATCTATTACGTCCCCGTCCCTTACTAAGGCTTTATCACCCCCTAAGAACATCGCGTGCCTGCCATTAACCAACACGCTAACACCCCTCACCACAACCCCTTCCTCGCTAATCGTGATGAAGTTGCTTACGGCTGGATACTCTCTCAGGAT
>DAIRVF010000091.1:0-5106 GCA_036802965.1 Zestosphaera sp. | reverse complement strand
GTGTTTGTTGGTGTACCCGGGTTTCCGAGACTCGTGGGGTCGTGAAGTTCCTGGCGACTAGCAGTGGGCAACCGCGGTTAGGGGGCTTGAGAACACCGTTAAGATCGCTCAACGCAAATAAGAGCTTTTTCAAGAGCTTTAATAGCGCTTGTCGAGAAAACGTAGAGTACGGGTTCTATACCTAGCCCGCCAGCATCAGCTATCACGTCAGGTTCTTCACTCAACCTTGAAACAACCTTCTCTAAGGTTGTGAAGAACTCATCAATTGATTTGTGAGGGCCTGTCCTCACTACTTTTAGATTAGCGGAACTCAATTTATTAATGCATCCCTCATCATACTTGATCGCTATAGCCGACCTAACCCTCGGGAACTTGCTCATCACCTTGAGTAGTACGTTGGCCGTATGCCTACTACCGCCTTTAATAGGTTCTCCGGCCGCGATCACCCTATTATCCGATTTAACTATTCTTCCGGAGAAGCCTGCTACGTCACGAAAGCTTTTCGCGTTAGGAGGTGCTGAGACTATGTTCATGCCTACCTCAGGGATTATCTCAGTCGCTTTGGGGTGGAGGCACAGGATCTCGTATGCCGCCTTAACCTCCTCCACGTAAGGATCCCTAACCTCCTCGAATAGCTTGAAGCAAACATCGCAGTTCGCCGGGACCGTGGAGGATACCCTCTTATGAGCCTCGCAGAGCAAACCCCTCCTCAAGATAGAGTTTAGGAAGCTACTCACCAACTCTAGGTACTCGCGTTGGTTATTGCTAGCTAGCTTCTCTACTAAAATCTCAACAACCCTTGAAACTTCGTCCACGTCTAATCCTAGTTCCTCAAGTCTTTTCAGGTATTCTGTGTGGCTCACGCTCATGTACTTACTTATCATAGGTTGGGAAATGCCTAGCAGCTTAGATATGCGTAATTGGCCGAAGCCTTTCTCACTTAATTTATGAGCTAGCAAACCCCTTAGCTCAGGAATCACGAGCTCGCTAACTAAGTCATGCGGTAGCAACACCACCCCCGACAAAAATAAGTTAAACAACCTTAAATGGTGTGTGGTAAGGTCTTAAGCGCTGTTCAAGAACTCTCGCAACCGGTCTTAGAAGGGGGTAAGAGTAGTGAGGGGCACTCCATACAACCGCTCTCTAAGTGCTTCACATGTATACAGCACGTAGCAAAACCCTCATCCCTCTCGTTAACGAGCTTTACGTACAGGTACTCTCCTCTCAAGTCCGCCTCCGCCCTAGCAACATTTTGAGTGATTCTGTGAAGACATAGATCATAACTCCTCCCGGCATACCTGACGGAAAGCGTTACCTCATACAAACCCTCAGACTTCTTAACCTCCTTAATACTCACCCCAGTTACACTCTCCAACTCCAACCCCCTAGCAAAATCCTTTCCGGAGAAGATAAGCTTAACTTTCCAGTAAGTTAAGTTTCTATTATGAGGATGGTGTGCGTGAACACGAGGATAGTGGTGTTCGTGGGTCCCGGTGCCTCAGGCAAGACCTCCCTCACAGCCGCTTTCAGTGATTGGTTGATGAGAGAGCTTAACGCAGACGTCAGAATAGTAAACCTGGATCCAGCGGTAGAGAAACTTCCTTACGTTCCGGATCTCGACGTGCGTGAATTAATAGATTTCAGGAAGTTGATGAGTGAGGAGGGGTTAGGCCCAAACGGGGCAATGATTAAAGCCGTTGATATGTTAGCGGGGAAGAGCAGGGAGCTACTTAATAGGCTGAGGAGGTTGAGAGCGGATTACGTCCTCGTAGATACTCCTGGGTTGAGCGAGTTATTCTTGCTACGTGATTCAGGACCTAAAATGATTAAAGTGTTTAAGAGGGTAGCGTTACCTCTGGTCATTTACTTAAACGACGTAACGGTGAGCAAGTCAGTAAGCGAAACTATAGTGACTTACTTAATGAGCTTAGTAGCTCGCTTAAGACTTGACGTCCCAGTAATCCCCGTCCTCAGCAAGTCAGACCTTCTTAAACGACAATTAAAGAAGACATTCCTAGATGAGGTGAGTAGTTTAGTGGAGAAGACCGACCAGGGTGGATTACTCAGCGAGTTAACGAGCGAGCTTGCTAAGATTCTGAGGATGTACGCGATACCGACGCGCATGATAGCTGTGTCAGCAGTAACGAGGGAAGGTCTCCAATCCCTTTACTCAGTTATTCACGAGGTATTCTGCGCGTGCGGCGACCTAACCTGAGATTAGCCTGAATAAAGTGTTTCTGATGTCAGCTAATCTAACGAATGTCTTAGCGGCGTTTGCAGAAATCCTCAAGTATTTCTCGGGCTCGTTAAGGTACATGCTAATTACCTCACTTAATTTCCTGCTGAATTCCTCGTATTCTTCCTCGTCCACTTCATCGGCTTTAGGGTTAGTATAAATATCTATGAACTCCGAAATATCTTTCCCAAAAAGCCAGCCGTTGTACCCGTCCTTAATCATCTCTAGAACCGCACCGTCTCTAGACGCTAGCGTGGGAGTTCCGTTAATCCCTGCCTTCATGAAGCTAGTGCCTGACGCTTCCCAACCCGGGAAGGGCGTGAATAGTAGTAGGTCAGAGCCTCTTAGTAAGTACTTAGCGTCTTCCAAGCCGTAATTATTCACGTACACCACGTTCTCGTACTCCCTAGATAACCTGAGGAATTCTCTCGCGTACATCTTCCCGTAAATGTCTTGGGGGTGAGGCTTGCCCCCCAAGACGTAGAAAGCTTTCAAGTCTTTATTATCTCTTATAAACCTCGTTATGAAGTAGGGTCTCTTATACTTAACCACCCTCCTAACCCAGGTGATTACGGGGGTTCCGGGCTCAGGCAATTTCTTAACGCCTAACTTCTTAAGATACGTGATTAACTCCTCCCTAAGCCTCCCCCTAATCTTCGAGTACTCTTCGAGATCCGTACTATCCCTCAAAACGTAATTAAGTATTTCCTTATCACACCACCTACTCAAACTAACGCCGTTGGTCGCGTCAATGAGTCTGTCAGCAACGCTAGGCAATACGTTCCTCATTATCCTCAACTGCTTCTTCGACACAACATAGCTCTTAGGCACTAACTTGATTATACACTCAGTTAAGTTCACGTAGTTGTCCCCGACACAACTCTTAATTCTTTCCAAGCCAAACTCTGAAATCAGCCACTCCCTATGAACCACTGGGTGTGCCCATGGTCCGGGTGAGTGAGTCACGAACTTGACTTTAGATAAGTCTTTGAGAGCGAAAGCCGCCATACCAGCGAAACTTTCCTGAAGGTGTATCTCCTCAATATACCCTAATAAGCCAGACTCTATTAGTTTCGCCGCACCCTTACTCAAGATAAGGTATTTTAGGAACATTTCCTCAGCATTCTTATCCACGTATAGCTTCTTAGTAAGCTCCACAGCCCAGTGAGGCTCCAGAACCCTTAACAAGACTAGTTTAGACCCGAATACCTCGAACATCACGGAGTCTAAGGATACGGGCTCCTTCCTCACCTCTATAGTGAAGGAACCTAATCTACTCCCGTCAGATAAAACCCAGTCATCTCCAACCTCGGCGAGATCCCCGTCACTCACCTCATACGAAGCATAACCACCGGGATGATATAACGTGATTACGACGTAGTCTATGCCCATAGACCTGGCCTCAACGAGCTTATCACCCTCAAGAACCCCTAAACCACCAGCAAACTTCGTAAGCCCCTCAACAGCTATTTCAGGAGTCACGCTCACGTACATAAAAGTCCCTACCGAATATACTGAGCGTTAATAAAATAAGCTTTACGAAATGTTTAGTGAGTCACGCTCCCTTCCTGATACATCTTAACCGCCGCGGAAGAGCCTGAAGACTAGGAGCTCGTTATATGAGCACACGCTTTCAGAGAGCTTCAATGTCCTAGACCCATCACTCACGGATACAGCTTCCAGACTCACTCTAACCCCCTTCAGGTCGAAAACCCTAGTTATTAAGTCTCCAACGCTGACGCACTCCTCCACCTCCAAGCACACGACCTCGTCAAGAATCCCGACTGCTTTAACACATACCTTATGCATTAGGGACGGACCCTGTACCTAATTCTTTCAACTCCCCTAGCTAACTCCTCTATTCCTAGCTTTGATAAGGTTTCCTCCCTAGGTATCCCCAACTCATCCCACCCCAGCTCCTCGTAGTAACTGATTAAATCTTTCCTCACCTCTTCTCTCTTAGGTGCCTCACCCTTCTTAGGTCCTGAAGTGAGGGGTTCGTAAAATCTCTCAGGATTCTCATCGTGTTCTCTAGGATCCCAGAAGACGTCAGGCCCTCCTAAGAGTAGGAGTACTCGTTGAACCGTCAGTATCCTCGCACCACTTAGATACGCATCCTCCTCGCTAAATTCCCACCCAGTCACTACGTTGAGGTAATCTACTAGTTTTTTAATGTCTGCAGTGTTGAAGAAGCAGATTACGGCACTGTCTAGGAAGGCGGTAAAGGCCTCAGACTCTGTTGACTTAAGTGGTCTGCCGGCGGTCGATGTGTGATCCCCTCCTTGAACAGACCCGGCGTAAGCGATTTTCTGAGGGTAGTCTAAACCGCTTCTTATGCCGTGAGCTCCTACCGCCACACCCTTAACTTGAACAGCGTACTTCAGTAAGTCGGTCCCGGCTCTCTCACCAAGCTTTAAGGCTGCTCTATAGGTTCCCTCAGCTAGCACGGCTCCAATACCTTGCTTATAAGCTATGCTGTGAAGTACCTTCATAATGCAGTCCACGTTACCCCACCTAAGATCGCAGCCTACGTCAGCCTCAGACAAATAACCTCTCTCGAAAAGCTCTATAGCAAACCCTAACACGTTGCCTGTCTGAATACCGCAAAGACCTAGCTCATCAGCTAACGCCGATAACTTAACCATGGATACCGCGTCAAACACCCCTAAATTACTCCCTAAGTAAGCCCCCATCTCGTAGTCAGGCCCGTCAGTCACGTAAGACCTCACACCGTTGAAAACTCTGCTCACCTTCATGCATGAGGTGGGGCAACCCCAGTCACTCCATAAATTCTTAATCCAACACTTCCTCTCAACCTCTTCATGCGTAAATGACCTCACGTCATGCCACTCCTCTATCCAGTTCCTCAC
>DAIRVF010000090.1:0-5128 GCA_036802965.1 Zestosphaera sp. | reverse complement strand
TTTTAAGTTTATTAGCTTGAGAGAATTACTGTTTCAAGGTAATTTGAGTCATGGGGTGTCCGTGGTATAAAGACAACATGTGTACTTCCCCCAAGCTAGAGCAACCGTCTAGCGACCCAGTAACTATGATATGTACTGGGGGGCCCAGACAGTACAGGGAATGCAGGTACTTCGTGGAAAAAACAGAGACTACGCAGCTAACCAGTACCGTAGTCACCGCAAGGTTTGGTAAGGCTTTATTAATGATACACGCAATAAACGAGAAACCAAGGTCTGAATGCGAGTTTTTCGTATCCGAAGATCATGAAGGGTATTACCTAGCAGGGTGTAACGTCCTTAGAAGATATTTAACCAAGTTTGAGGTACCGGACTGCGAGAAATACTGGGTTAACTGCCCATACAGAAGAATAGAGAAGTCTTTAACGAGAGACTAGACTCAACACCTCCTAACCAAGTAAGCTAAAGTTTTGAGCCCTACATATAATATCTGGTGGTGAGAGGATGAAGTACAAGGAACTACAGGAGAGATTGAGGGAAGTAATCAGCACTGAAGAATACCGCACGTTCCTGAAGAATTTTTCCGATGATATCGCGAGAGCTTACGTAAGTAATGAGAGGAGACTGGTCGTCTTATGCGGATCGGACCCTGTTAAGGTTGCTGGCTTGACGATAGATTTGATAAGGCGTTACATAAGGAAGTTAAGGAGACTCAGGAGATCCGCTAAGCTAAGCGTCATTCACATATTCCACGACGAATTCCCTGACGCACGCTTGAGGGCAACACTGGTAAAAGACTTAATACTGAGTAAGAAGTTGGTAGATACTAGTGAAGTCACGATAGAGCAGGCAGTATATGAGACTAGCAAGAAATATCTAGGAACGACTCAAGACGTCCTTATACTAGACCTAACGAACGATTTGAAACCGAACGATGTGGGGAGGCTCATAGGGATAGTTAGGGGAGGAGGCCTCATAGTGATGTGGGGACCCCCTCTAGAGTCTTGGGAGACCGTTAAAACAATCTTTAAGAGCAATCTAGTAACGCCCAGACATCCCGAACCCAGGAACATTTTCATAAAGTATTTCGTAAGGAAGCTCATGAAGCATGAAGGAATATACGTGATAGACGCGGACACGGGAAAACTCGTTAAGTCAGGCCAGGTCATGAGGAAACACAAGGAAGTAAGGAATGTTAAGATACCTGAAAACACTGTGTTCCCGAGAAGCCTTTACGAACTCGCATTAACTCAAGATCAGGTGAACGTCATCAAGTTAATCGAGGATAACTTAGTCCCTAAGCCGGGTTCCAAGCACGTAGCCGTGATAGTCACTTCTGATAGGGGGAGGGGTAAGTCTTCAGCTATAGGGATAGCTATCATCGGGTTAATTAAGGAGTTGTTGAGGTTCAAGAATAGAGTGAGGGTAGCCGTGACAGCAAGCGATTCTTCCGCGATACAATCACTAATGATGTTGGCTGAGAAAGGATTAAACGCTTTAGGGCTTGAGTATAGGAAGGTGGTTAAGGAAGGAGACCTAATAGAATTGAAGGGTGATAGATTTAGCATAGAGTACTGGGAGCCGTACACAGTAACTAAGCTTAAAGTAGATGTGGTCGTGGTTGATGAGGCGGCGGGACTGCCGGTCCCCCTACTACACATGATATGGAAGAATTTTAACAGGACTATCTACGCTACCACAATACATGGATATGAAGGAGCGGGAAGGGGTTTCTCAGTGAGGTTCCTTAAGAGATTAAGGGAGGATCCTAAGACATTAATGATAACCTACGAGATGAGTGAGCCGATCAGGTACTCCGCCAACGACCCTATAGAAAAGTTCCAGTTCGACGCTCTATTACTAGACGCAGAGCCAGATGAACTGACGGACGAGGATATTAAGGAGATCAAGAGAGGCAACCTGGAGTACGTGACTTACGAACCGGAATATCTTTTCTCGGAGGCCGGGGAGAAAGAACTACGCAGTCTTTTCGGTATTTACGTCTTAGCTCATTATAGGAATGAACCGGATGATCTAGGTAGGTTAGCGGACGCGCCACACCACAGCATGAGAGCTGTGAGAATAAAGTCTTCAGGTAAGATAGTTGGGGCTGCTCAATTAGCTGAGGAGGGAGGCCTCAGCGATGAGTTAATAGATGAGTTACTGGTCGGCGGTAAGATACCTGGTAACATAATACCTGATAGACTCCTAAAGTATTTTAGGCTTAGGGAGCTCGGGAAAGGCATTGGCTGGAGGATTGTGAGGATCGCCGTACACATAGACGTGCAGGGGATGGGTATCGGGTCATTCCTACTAAACGAGATAATAAATGAAGCCATGAGGAGAGGGTATTCATGGGTTGGAGCCGGTTTCGGCTTAAGCAGGGAATTACTGAATTTCTGGCTTAAAAACAACTTCAAATTACTTCACCTGTCGCCGGATAGGAACCCAGTTAGCGGCGAGTACACGGCCCTAGTGGTTAGGCCTTTAAATAATGAATGGGTTTCCTTAATAGATGTGTGCACTAAAGACTTCACGATTAGGTTAATCGGTAGCTTACACACTGTTTATAGAGATCTGGAGAGCGACGTGACTTACCTCATACTTAAGTCCGGAATCAACTACCCAGAACTTTCTGAGAGATTCGAGCTCACAGAAGCGCAGAAAGAACGCTTGAAACTCTACTTAGAGGGCTTAATGACATACGAATCCGCGGCAGACGCAATCAACTTCACCATACTGAAGTCGGTGCTAGAAGGTAAGCTAAACGTCTTAACCCCGCTGGAAGGTCAGGTATGCGTAGCTAGGTGCTTGAAGGGGTTGGGTTGGGAGGAAATAACGCAAGAGCTGAATTATCCGTCCTCAAAAGCTGTAGTGGTTTTAAGAAAAGCTTTAGAGAAGTTATGCAATTATAAACCGCAGCGAGACGTCAGTAGTTCTTAAGCAATAACTCCGTTTGTCCCTAGATGCTCATTCTCATTAGTTTATGTTTGTTCGTTGCATCTAGGGACCTAACCCATAAACATCAACTACGAAACAGCCCTTAATCTCTGCTTACACGTATTCTCTGTGGGTAGGGATCCTTAAGGTCAGGAATGTGTTGACTGTGTTAAGGGTTGCAGAAAGTATTTAAAAACTCTGATTATATTCTGTATGTGATGAGCGGAGGTGGGCCCGTAGCTCAGCTAGGCAGAGCGGCGGGCTCCAGTCCTCTACGGGTCTACGGACCGAAAGGGATGATAGGAGGGGCTTAGGCGAGACCCGTAGGTCGGGGGTTCAAGTCCCCCCGGGCCCACCACATAACTGGGAGAGGGCTCCTAATACGCGGGTTTCTTCTACCTCGACTCATAATTTCTCTTAGCGTCGATATCTCTTATCCAGTACTCCGTGAGTCTCTTACGTTTTAGTTCTCGTGCTTTCTTATTGAGGAACTTGTAAACTGTTGAGTGTTCCCTCCCTTGAACGAGCATCTCTATGGCTTCCCTAGCCAGGTAAGCTCCCTCATAATCCCCTATGATCGCTACTAAGTCGTCGTAAATGCTCACATAAGTCCCGGTAAGTTGTTCTATGTTTGTTCTAACCCTGCCCTCCTCGCCTATGATCCTCGCTTTAACCCTGTATAGGTGGCTTTGCGAGTCCCCTACAACCTCTTTCAAGTTCATTATTATCAGTACCGCGTCCTCATCCAGCAACCTCAAAGCTCTTTCAGGACTGAAGCCCGCGTCAATAGCTTTAATGAAGTCTGAGGCCTTCAGCAACATGTCGACCGGGGTTTGAGGGGTTGCAGCCTCAATAATTACGTTGCTGTTCACACTGTCGACACTTACTATCGTTTGAGTCCTGTTCTCAAGTTCTCTCAGTGTTTTCCCGCCCTCACCTATTAACACGCCGAGTCTCTCAGGCCTTATCTTCAAGTATATTCTGGTCATGTTTTGAGGTGTTTTGCTCACTTCACCCACGCCGAATCACCGATTAATATAAGGTTTGAGTCAGCTTAATACTCTAACTCGTTTATCTCCCCTGTAACGTACTGAAGAACCTTACTTAAGGGCGGGACACTCACCCCTATCTCATTGAAGAAACTTGTTATGTTCCTTAAGTCTCTCAGAAGCAGTTCGGCGGCATTCGGATGCGTTACGGGCACTGCCTGACTAACGTCTATTATGTAGTGCTTCCCATTCCACACCATCACGTTATACTCGCTTAAATCCCCGTGTATTAGCCTCGCTCTCAAGTAAGCCTTCCTAACGTCTTCCACGATCTCCCTGAAGATCACGGTGTACTCCTCTAAGGTTAGGTCAGCCTCCCTCAACAAAGGCGCTCTAACCCCGTTTTCCCCCACAAACCCCATCACCAGAACGTTCTCGTACTGACATATCGGTTCAGGGACTGAGACTCCTGCTTTGTAAAACTCCGTGAAGTTATTGAATTCTTTCTTAGCCCAGAGTATGACTAGCTTCCTGGTAGACTTAGGAACGCTTTTATCGAATCTGTGATCACCTACTATGTACTTCATCATACCCTTCCTGAACTCTGCTGAGGAAGTCAGGTATATCTTGACAGCTAAGTCACGGTCTCCGGGACCCTTACCCCAATACACGCGTGATTCTTTACCAGCGCTGACCACTCCTTTAAGACTATGTAAAACGCCCCTCCTCATTAACTTAAGGACCGCTTGAACAGTCGCTTTATCGAAAACCTCCTCCACAGTCTCAAACAAATCCTTATCTACTATCCTAGGCTCCTTATCCCTGACCCTGAAAAACGAGTCGATTTCCGAGTCTTCGATGTCCTCACGCGGTATTAAAGCTCACCCACGCCCTCAACGAGTGATGGGTCTAGGAAACCCATCTCAATAAGCTTTTTCTTCTCGTCCCTCCCGTACTTATATAAGACGTCCCCCCTACTCTCGTCGAATTCCCACTTACCGACGAGGACCACGTCCTTAACGTTTATCCACACCTTATGTCTGAGCTTGCCAGGTATTCTCAGCTTCCGTTCCTTCCCGTCCATACACACAGCCTTCACGTAATTACCTCCCATAGGCTCCGTGACAACGCAAACCACTGTACCCTCTTCAGGGTTCGGGTACGGAGTCTCCGAGACCACGTCAGCTTTCTTCTTCCTCAAC
>DAIRVF010000089.1:0-5211 GCA_036802965.1 Zestosphaera sp. | reverse complement strand
TCTAGCTTTCCTATCCGTCTTAAGCGACTTCATGAGTAGAGTGAATTCAGTCTCAATCTTACTGACCCTATCATTCAACGACTCAACAATCTTCCTCAACTCACTGACCTCATTCCTTAACGCAGTAATTTCTGAGTCAACATATTCCTTCAGAGCGCTTAAGTCTTTACCTGCATGCGTGCCAGCCTCTCCCCCAACCTTTTTCCGCACCCCCTCATACGCATCGGTCTCGGCAACACCCTGAGTTTCCATGTCTTCAGCGCTTGACTTGACTACGTAGCCGCCCTTACTCGACCTGATGACGTATCCCGACTCCCTCAACCTTAGCAGAGCTATCCTCACCATGCCTACAGAAATTCCTAGAGCGTCAGCTATTTCTCTAGGCATGGCTCCGGGGTTTGACTTAAGGTACTCAACTATCTTCCTATAAATATTCTCGCTCATCCCACTATTTAATTGCCTTCAAACAATATAAAGAGTAGGTGTTGTAGCGCGTGAAGAGGGATAAGATGATAAAGGAGCTGACGTACATGATAGATGAGTCAGACGATGTGTGGAGGAAGATAGCTTTCTACTCAGACCAGAGGGTTCAGGAAATACTGGACACCCTATACGTTAGGTGGGGGAACGCAAACTACGAAAAAACGCCTCTAGACTACGCGAGTGATGAGGAGCTGAAGGAACTCTACGATAAAGCAATACATATTAAGGAGGAGGATAAGGATAGGGCTATGCTCAACATGTATAGGAAGATCGCGTTGAGTAGTGAGGAAGAGTAGGACTCAACGAAGTATAAGCTATTTTTCTTTTCTAGCTGGGTGTATGTAGTCCTTAGGTGCTTTAGCGAAGGCCTCCAGGTACTTCCTAAGTATCTTGGGTATGGTGATAGTGCCGTCGTCGTTTTGATGATTCTCTAGGATTGCTGTTATAGTTCTGGTGCTCGCTATAGCTGTCGAGTTAAGCATGTGTAGGTAGTCTTTAACCATCCCCTTCCTCCTCAGATATTTTATGTTCAGCCTGTAAGCCTGCCAGTCAAGAACGTTACTACAACTCACTAACTCCCTGAACTTCCCTTGAGCAGGATACCAAGCTTCCAGGTCGTACTTCATAGCAGCTCTTAAGTTGAGTTCCCCGGAAGCTATGTTGACCACCCTGTGAGGTATTTCAAGACCTTTATAGAGCTCCTCAGCGTTCTGTATTAAGAGGTTGAACACGTCCCAAGACTGCTCAGGCATCGTGTAAGCGAATTGCTCGACCTTATGGAATTGATGGACTCTGAAGATGCCCTTAATATCCCTGCTCGCTGCGCCGGCCTCCTTCCTGAAGCACGGGCTGACGCCAACGTAAAGCTTAGGCAACTCCTCCTCAGGTATCACGTCGTTAGCGTGTAGGGCTGCCAGCGGGTGTTCTGCGGTGGCTATGAGGTAGAGGTCCTCACCCTCTATCTTGTATAGAGCGTCCTTAAACGCCGTGAATTCCTCCACAGCCTCCATATACTTACCTCTAAGCATGTAGGGAGGTAAGACTAGGACGAAACCCTTACTAGTTAAGTAGTCCATAGCGTAAGAGAGGAGGGCTAGATCGAGCCACACTATGTCCTCGAACAGGTAGTAGAATCTGGACCCAGCAACCTCCCCAGCCTTAATAGTGTCCCCAAGCCTGAGCACGTACTCGAGGACGTCGGCGTGACCCACGAAATCCTTATCAACCACTTCATAATCCATCCTAACCCCCTTCCCCTCAGTCTCGTTAAGGAAGTCGCTTAAGTGTCTCCGCTGAACCTTAGCTTTACCCCACACGCGCATCACCGCGTTGTAGGTCTCGTCAGGACCTATAGGGACCGATTCATGGAGTAGTGAAGGCATCCTATCAAGAACCGAATTCCTTTCCCTCTCCACCTCATCAAGCCTCTTCTCCATCTCGGATATCTTACTAAGTAACTCCTTAGCCTCAGTTACGGCCGCCTCCCTCTCCTCAGGCGGTAAGTCAGCTATCCTAGAACTTATTAGGTTATGCTTATGCCTCAACTTATTAAGTTCTGTTTGGGTTTTCCTCCACTCCCTATCCAACTCCAGAAACTTATCGACTAGGGAGACGTCCATAAACCTCTTCTTCAGCACCTCCCTCATCAAGTCAGGATTCTCGCGCAACACCTTCAGAGTAGACCACACCAAACCGAACACCACAAAGAATACACTGATCTAAGGCTTAAAATTATGAGGGGAGTATCAGCCTTCGTCCCCACATCACTTCTCAGTACTCGGCAAACACATCATCTACTAGACTTGAGTTAAGGGGGTTTTTATATTACGCGTGACCTTGATAATCACTGAGTCAACGAACACGACCTTCCTCTTATGCTTACTTAGGGAAGCTCTGAGAGGGAATTTAACGGTCTTCAAAACCTCGTAGCTCGAATTAACATCCCTCATCAGATCCTCAATCACCTCATAAAAACCCTCACTTAATTTATGGATCGAGTACACGGTACCGCACGTGGTCAGAGCTGTTTTAAGGAAGTCTATGTCAGCACCCCTAGACTTAACCCCGAAAGGAGGGTTCATTATGGCAACACACTCACTATCCCGGAAGGGGGGTGCGTTCCTCAAATCTGCTAAGACCAGGTCGTACGGTGTGGGCGAGCTCTTGATCAATACTTCGCTAGCTACGCTAAGCGCGTCCTCATCAACATCGCTACATACTACGTACTTAGAACCAAGCATGGATGAAGCTAGTGCTAGCCTGCCGGTCCCGCAACCTAGGTCGTGCACGACACGTCCCTCAACGTCGCCGGCCATGAACGCGGACCACACTAAATCAGCGGCTATGTCAGCTGGGGTTACGTACTGTTCTAATCCTTCCTTAGGTGCCTTAAACCCAGGAACCCCGGAAATAACTATCTCCAACCACTTCTTAGATACTTTCGCCATGCTCTAGAACACCGGGATCGCCATACTCACTCAGTGATTGCTGGGAGTGCACCTCAGTTTTACTCATACTCCCTCCACGTGTGTCCACACTTAGTACACTTATAAAACCTAGTGGGTGGTTCGTCAGCTCTCCTAGTCTGCATGACGTAGTAGAGCGCCTCGTCATTACCGCACCTAGGACACCTAACACCCTTAACTCTGGGCATGGACTTCATGGTGTCCTCCGAAGATATCACGTATATTTTTTCTTTCTCACTATGCGTTATCTTCTTGGAGAGCGTTGGCATTTTCCTGTCTTGCGGTGAGGTCTCCTTCCTATAACCACACTTAGGGCACACTAACACTGTCTTACCTCCCTCCTTCCTAGCAACCATCAAAGACCCGCATTTAGGACAGAAATACGTCACTTCCTACACCCGATTACTGGGATTATTCAACACAGTAGCTTATATACCTCCATGAAAAACCTCTTAATAAACTCACCATACGCCAATAAGCTACTCAAGCCCTTCATCTCCAACTTCTCAACACGCGCTACCACACGAACACTCCTGCCAAAACTAGATTCTGAAACAAACCTGTTTAGAGAGTCTTCGCCACCCTCAAGTAACCCCACGTGCTCCACAGATAAAGCCCCCCTCATAATCAGGTATGCCACATACTCCCTACCGTCAGGACACCTCATAAGCTCATACACCAATACCCTAGCCTCCCTCTTCAAGCCCTCCTCCACACTCTAAAATCCATCACGTGAGTTAACGCGTCTACTAGCATGCCCCAGACTCAACTATTGAGATCCGGCACTAGCTCTGCTTACTCCTCCATGTTTAGAGCTCTACTAACTGCTTTAAGTACTTGCTCAGCCTCACCCCTAGTATTGCTAACGACTTCCTTAAGGACTTGAAGCGGGTCAGTGCCGTCAGTAACTATCCTGAGGACCGGAGTCCCTATTAAGGGATGCTCTATCACGTATGTAGCTAACTTCGTGTGCGGGTTACTTAAAGCAGACTTAGCGAGAAGGTTAGCTAGGGTATGATCCTCCCCCTCAATCTCTAAAACCAATTCCTTATCAGCATACTTACGTATCTTCACATTCACCTACTCCATCCCTCAACAAACCACATACTAAAGAAACCTAATAAGTCTTTAACGATGAACACGCAGTCAGGCTTGAAGCAACTCGGGTTTAGCAACCCTTCTTCCTGGCTTGATTGTATGCTTTAATGATCTGCTTCCTAGTTAGGGCGATCTCCGTCGAACTACCTACTATCGTTACCTCAACAGATGTTCTCTTAACTCTATGCTTGATTAAGGAGGCTTTCGGCCCTCTAATCTTGGTTAGTGCGTCAGCTATCTCCAAACATTCTTGTATTGACGAGCACGATAACGAGATTTTGGCTGTGTTAGGGCACATGGCGTGAGTACCTTAAACACATTTAAGGGTTCCGTACTCAGCGGATGTTTTCCTACTCTCAGCAGATCTGCAGTTAGGGCACGTTAGCGTGTTGCCTTGCTTAAGTAACTCAGTCCCGCAAGCGCTACAGTACGCGACAACAACACCTAATTGACGCTCCCTAACGCTGACGTGGTATGGAGGGTTCTCCGAGATTACCCGAGCTTTGAGTATGTCCCCGGGCTTGATGTAGTCGTGCAAGCTTCTCACATATTTGTCATGTACTTGAGAAACGTGGAGTATCCCTGTGAAGGGTGTGACGTACTTAACACACCTAGAATCGCTGAGTATCTTGATTAACGCGTAGTCCTCCTTCACGGAAACAACTAAGCCGTACACAAAGGTCCCAACAACAGGTAGGTGAATCTTGTTGTTGACGCGCTTAACCTCAACTACCCTCAAGTCTACGTTGGTTACGGGATACCCTATGACCGCGGACCTAACCCTACCCTCAACCTCGTAAGCCCCGTTACCAGGCAAGAATTCCTCGATGACGCAGACCTCATCCCCTGGAACAAGCCTTAACTTACTGATATCCTCCAACCTCATCCAATCACCTACCACTAAACACGCGTTCTAAACTTTTATTTGTTTACGAAGTCATTATTTCTGGTGTTAGGTTTGAGTTTCACGGCCCCTGACGCTAGAGTTTGGTCTTACGTCATAGAAGCTACCGGCAAGTTCAGTGAGTCAGGGGTTTTCGTGCTTAAGCCTGACTCCCTCTACGTTAGGGCTATAGACCCATCGAGAACCGCTATGATAGAGTTTTACATCCCTAAAGAAGCTTTCGAGTCTTATGAGCCGGTCACTGAGAGGACGGTCTACCTA
>DAIRVF010000088.1:0-5251 GCA_036802965.1 Zestosphaera sp. | reverse complement strand
AGCAATGACCCGGACACGTGGATGAAGGGAGAGCTGTGGGCAGGGGTCACCCCGAGCGGGCGGAGCCCCGTGATATAGGCTCCGATGAAGAGGAGCCCTGAGAGCTATGAAGCCAAGGACGGAGAGGTTCACATAAAACCCTATGAAACCCAGACCCCGGCAGCGCTTAACCTCCTGATTATTAGTTTCTGTTCATCTTCATCAAATAAATTAAGTCTTTCCTTTAACATCTTTAAATCAACTTTTAAAGCCTTATTTTTGATTAAGTCGCTAATATAGCTTAAGGTCTCTAAGTCTTGCTCCCTGCCCGCTCTTGCTTTCAGTAATATGTAGTCTTCGAGCCTAAGCACCTTTGCCTCAACTCCCTCAATCTCCACAGTCTCAGCTCCCTCCAGCATTTCCGGAGGCACGTAGAGATCGTGTATATTCTCATACAGCTCAACCACGATAACACATTCACTACCTAAAACACATTCAAGACTGGGAGTACCCCACTCAGTACTACCTACACGACATCCGATTCTCTCAGCTACTTCGAGAATTAAGTCCTCGTCAAAAACGGGAGAAATAGTCGTGGTGAATAAATCGACGTCATCCTCTAACTCCCTCACGCCAAGCCTTAAAGCATACACGGTACTACCGATGATGACTCCCTCAACACCCTCACCACCCAACCTCCTCAAAACCTCGGCTAAGCAATCGACGCCGTAAGGCAACGCATACACCTCATACCAACTAGAAATAGCCATACAGCCTTAAATACAACGACAAAATTTAAATTTTCGGTAGTCACTACTTAATTAGCCGGGGTGGCCGAGCGGTCTAAGGCGGCGGGCTGCAGTGGTTTAAGCAGTTGATACCCGTTATCCCGCGGGTTCGAATCCCGCCCCCGGCTCCATAAACTCTAGCATCAGCTACTTCCAGATTATGAAACCCGCGCTTCGAGGGATTAGGTTTAACAAAAAGATAAAGATAGGAATTTGTCTCCAGACTTAACGTTTAGGGGAGTGCTTGCGCGCCCTGCCTCTTCTCATCCCACGTAGGTATTGGGTATACCGGCTGTGATACAGCAATCTCAGGAGGCCATATAGCTACGAATTTGCCTCCCTGCCACTGAGATAGTATCTCTTTATGAGCTATCTGCTTCCCTGTGGTAGGGTCTATTTGATAGAGTCCGTATAGTGTGACGAGTTTCATAGTGTTTAATACGTTTCTGACAGCGTCTTGATTAAGACTCTGTGCTTTCTCTATAGCTCTCGCCAGAACCAATATTGCTGCTGCACCAGCGCCTGCGTGCTCTGACGGGAATTGTCCGGGGCTAGCTACTTGATTATACAATTCGAGGAACTTATCCTCAGTAGGCCCAAACCACTCATACCCTAAGGCTTGAGCGTCGTCGGGAGTGTAAGAAGCTCCGTAAGTCCACTGATTAGTTCCTGCCCAACCCTCAGCTAAGTTACCTAAAGCGTCCCTAAATGACTTGAGACTTGGCACGAATCCCATGATCATGAGCTTAGCGTTTATGTTTAGCTCAGCTAGTTGTTGAGCAGCTAAGATGCCGTCAGCTTCGTGAGCACATATGACTATTACGTCAGGCTTCTTCGCGGCCATCTCCGTGAATATCGGGGTGAAGTCCTTGATATCTATTGGGTACGACTTATTGAAGACCACGCTTAAGCCGAGTTTCCTAGCTTCTTCAAGAGCTCCTCTAGCTAAGTACCTGTTATGCTCGTCCTCTTTAAATATCACGGCTATAGTAGCGTTGGGATCCAAAGTCTTAATCATCTCCATAGCAGGCCTCATCTGGTAACTGGAGTGAGTTGACACCATAACCAAGTTCTTATAGCCCTGCTCGTGAATTATGTCTCCAGTACCCATCCAATTAATCATCAACTTGTTATATCTAGCCGCAACAGGGGCCGCAACCATCACTAAGGGGGACCCATAAGGCCCTAACAAGAAATCAACCTTATCAACATTGATGAGTTGTTCGTAAAGACTTGAGACAAGCTCTTTATTAGATTGATCGTCATAATACTTCAACTCTATCTTCACCGCCTTATTACCTATCTTAATACCCCCGTGGACTTCATTAATCCACTTAATTGCTGCTTGAATCCCCCAAAGACCTTGATGGGAAGCGTAGGAGTAAGAACCGGATAACCCTAACGTCAAGCCAATCGTTATCTTATCAGGTATTTCCTCAGTAGGTTTAGGAGGCGCCACCACGAAGTACCAATACAAGAGTCCGGCAACCACTATGACGACAAGCACTAAAGCTACGATTACAGCTGGTTTCAAGGCCATGGAACACCACAATAATAGTTGGATATAGAAGGTTAATAAACTTTCAAGACAACCAAGGGACTAGCGGATACAGGAGCCGTTGAGAGGTAGGCGGTGAGGAGCTGTGAAAATAACACATATGAACGGTGATGAACCACCGCCTACCGAGAAACGGTGGCTCACAAACCTAGATACTTATAAAGGAGTTCGTCTTTCCCGAAGTCTTTCTTCAATACTTCATGTTCTATTCTTCCCTGATTTATCAGGTATATCCTATCCGCTACGCGCGTAGCGAGCAGAACCTTCTCCTCTACGAGTAAGACCGAGACGCCAAGTTCATTGCGGAGCTTAACGACGGTCTCCAGCACTTCGTTAGCGAGCTTAGGTGACAGGCCTAGCGTCGGCTCATCTAACAATAATATCTTGGGGTTCGTCATTAAGGCCCTCCCTATGGCGAGCATTTGCTGTTGTCCGCCGCTCAATGTTCCGGCTTTCTGAGTACGTCGTTCTTTTAGAATAGGGAATAAGTTATAGACTATCTCCATTATGTTCTGGATCTCCTTATCTTTCTTTATGTTGTAGAGGTAAGCGCCCATGACCAGATTTTCCTCAACAGTCATGTTAGGGAATAATTTCCTGCCTTCAGGCACTAACGCAATACCCTTCCTCACCCTCTCATGTACTGGAAGCCCGGATATCTCCTCGTTTAAGAACTTTATGGAACCTCCCCAAATCTTCAGGAAACCGATGATTGCTTTGAGGAGTGTTGTTTTGCCCGCGCCGTTAGGGCCTAATACTGCGACAATTTCGTTCTTACCCACACTGACCGTGGTACCCCAAAGTACCTGAACTCCCTTATACCCTGTCTCAACGTTTTCAACTCTTAAAACTACCTCACTCATAGACCTTCCCCAGATATATGTCCTTAACTACCTCACTATTAAGAACCTTATCAGGTGTGTCATCCATCATCACACGACCCTCATGCAGGAAGACAGCCCTCTCCACATACCTCAGCACCCTCATAACATGTTCTACTAAGGCTACCACGGATATGTTCTCCCTCTCCGAGATCTTCACGACAAGACTCATTATCTTATCGACTTCTGCCGGCGGTATTCCCGCAACTATCTCGTCAAGTAGTAATAGCTTTGGTCTAGGAGCTAAAGCCCTAGCTAATTCCAGCAACTTCTTCTCAGGTGACGTAAGGTTCACCGCTAACTCATCCCTCTTGCTGTGAAGACCTACTAAAGAAAGGATTTCCTCAGCTCTATCTCTAGCCTCTTTAATGTCTTTTATATCTCTAGAAAACAAAGCTCCAACAACCACGTTATCCAAGACCGTCATCCCGGCAAAAGGTCTCGGTATCTGGAAAGCTCTCGATATACCGAGATATTTTCTCTTGAACGGCGGTAGTTTTGTGATATCCCTACCTAGGTAGAATATCCTTCCGGAATCTAAGTCGAAAACCCCGCTTATAGCGTTGAATAAAGTGGTTTTGCCCGCTCCGTTAGGGCCTATTATAGCTAGTTTCTCACCCTCCTTGATGATTAAGTTAACGTTGTTGAGTGCTCTGATGCCTCCGAAGCTTTTCGAGACGTTCTCAAGTCTTAGTAATTCTTTACTCATATCCAACCCCCTAAATAAGTAATGATTCAATCTTACTTCCCTTAAACCTCCTCCTAAGCCATCCTACGATGCCGTACGGGAACATAACACACATGGCCATGAGAGCCGGAGCTAGGGCCAAGAGCTGAAGTCCAGGGAAGCTTACCGTGAGCACGTATTTCAAGATACCGTATATTAAGCCGCCTATCACAGGCCCTGTGACGGTGCCCAGACCCCCAAGCATGGATATAACTATAGCTTCAACAGTGTAAGAGACGGCGAAAGCCTGCGGGGGATATATGGCCACATCTTTAATCATCTTACCCGCTCCCAGCATGCCGGCGAGCGTCGCGCTAACCACGAACACTATGAGCTTATACCTCACCACGTTCACTCCCATAACGTTCGCGGCCTCCTCATCTTCTCTTAAAGCAGCTAGACCATAACCTAGCCTAGACTTAATCACTAGGTATATACATAGAATCGTAACCGCGTATACCGTGAAGATCAGGTAATCAGCAAGTTCTGAAGTAACGAATATGAATGTATCGTAGTTGTAGGACTGTATTAAGTCATTAGCTATTACAAGACCGCTACTACCACCCCAAATCCCGGTCCCCTCAATCAAGTTTTTAAGACCTTCGTTAAGACCTATCGTAGCTATTGCGAAGTACGCGCCTTTCAACCTCACGCTTATCCACCCAACCGCTAAGGCCAAAATCAACGCAAGTATTCCTGCAACGGCAAAAGCACACGCTAGAACCAACGCGAGTGGTGGAGGGCTCGAAGTGGAGAGAAGATATTTTATAGTGGCTCCACCACCGTACATACCTAAAGCAACGAAAGCCACGTAACCAAAACACACGTAGAGAGTCAACCCAGTAAATAGGTTAAAGACCTCGCTGAGCGCTATGTAGAAGAATAGTATTGATAAGACCTGTCTAGTCTCAGGGATTCCTACCCTAACGAAGAGTAAGGTCAGCGAAACCGAGAACAAGATAATTAAGGATCTGTGAACCCTGATATCCAAGACTATCACCTCTTCAAAAGTCCTTGAGGTCTGACTAGGAGCACAAGCAAAATCATTGCGAACGTCAAGAATCTAGTCATAGAGAAAGGATTCCCGACATTAGCAAGTGATAGCAACATGTATGAGAGGTTTTCAATAATACCGAAAAGCAGGCCCGCAAGAAAAGAACCAAAAGGTGATGTAAGTCCTCCCAAAACCGCTATCGCGAAAGCTCTGGCCGTGTAGGGGTCCCCCATATACGGCTCTATACCTCCTGAAACAAAGAGAGTTGATAAAGCCCCGCTTGCGACCGTTAAGCCAAGCGCTATAGCTAGACTTAACGCGTAA
>DAIRVF010000087.1:0-5317 GCA_036802965.1 Zestosphaera sp. | reverse complement strand
ATGGATAAAGTTGCGGTCGCAACCCTTAGGAGCGGGAGTGTGTGGATCTTAGCTGATGTAGCGTACGTGAGTCCTACCAAGCTAAGGACGGGGGAAGTCATTCCGTAACCGCTCAGTAAATAGAGCGCGAGGCATAGTGTTAGAGGGATCGACGTATACTCGACTATTTTAAGACAGAAGTACGTTTCTCTAGCTCTACTCATTTCCTCAACCCAGAGTAAAGGTCTTGAAGCTCCCTGAAATCCGCTTTATGAGGTCTTAGGGGGACCCCCACTGGGAACACATATAGCGGGCGCTCATCACGTCGGGCACTAACCACCCTAGCTACCTCATCATCGTGGAAAGCTCCTATAGCGACAGTCCCTAGACCTAGAGCCGTACTCATCAAGTAAACGTTCTGTCCAACGTGACCTACTTCGATGTGGACATACCTAATACCTCTCTCACCGTATCTCCACGTAGTCCTCTCGTAGACAGCACATATCACTAAGCTCACAGGAGCCTCCCTAACCCAGTCTTGCCTCAGCGTAGCTTGCCACAAATCATTCCTGAAATCCCCGCTCTTAACAAGCTTTAACGAGTGTCTTCTATAATCATATTTGTAAACTCCTGCCTCCACGTAACCACCGTTACCTAGAGAAACGCTTCCCTCACCTATAACCACGTAAATTTCTAGAGGGTAGGTAGCTCCCGCGCTGGGAGCAGCTCTCCTAAGCCACCCGTCTACATCCTCAACCACACCTTGAGAAGCCCAGAGAATCATCGATAATTGCTCGATGGTTATGGGAGAATCCCTCCACTCCCTAACACTCTTTCTAAGAAGGATAGCTTCCTCAACAGTAACGACACTCATCTTTCTGGGGAGGGGGAGAAGTAACTCACCACCCACGACTTCAACACCACCTAAATCTCCTTGCGGAGCATATAAAGAAAACAACACGTAAACAATAATTAAAACAGTAACTATCCATGACAAAGCGAAACCCAACCTCACTTAAAGACACCCCATTAATAACGAGTCCTACAACACTTATAACCAGGGTTTGAGCGTAAGATAAGCTTAAAAACCCTTTCACGCAAAAGATTATGGCGGTCCCGGTCATAGCGGTCGGGAAACACCCGGACTCGTCAGATCCCGGAAGTTAAGCCGGCCGCGTTGAGAGGGCAGTGAGGTCCGCGAGGCCTCGCAGCCCTCTCAAACTGGGATCCGCCCTCCTAATCCTTCTCACACGCTATCTCCACGACTAAATGGAATTCACGCATGCAAGAATATTTTTAAGGTAGGTTATTATAGTAGTTATTGGTGCCGCCGTAGCTTAGCGGGCAGAGCGCCGGACTCATACGGCCCGTACTGGGATATCCGGAGGTCCGGGGTTCGAATCCCCGCGG
This sequence comes from Zestosphaera sp., assembly GCA_036802965.1. Classification (GTDB taxonomy): domain Archaea; phylum Thermoproteota; class Thermoprotei_A; order Sulfolobales; family NBVN01; genus Zestomicrobium. The sequence continues at coordinate 3,928 of DAIRVF010000087.1, read as the reverse complement.
CGGCACCTGAGTAGCCGGGTCGTCTAGCGGCCAAGGATGCGGGGCTCTGGTCCTCTGGGGAGTGCCCCCGTGACCGGGGTTCGAATCCCCGCCCGGCTACCAATTCTTTTACTTAGGTGGGTAGATAGTTAAGAGACCTATTAATATGGCCTCGGTGAGCGGTGATAAGACCGGTGAGTAATCTATGTTTTTACTACTTAGCTCTATGTCTAGACTTAAAACCTTCTTAAAGTTTTCTCTGTCTTCAAGCTTGTGCGGGAACTTAACGACAGCGCCTAGAGCACTTAATAATGTTGAGTAAGAAGCTATCGCTGAAGTGTTGAAGTCGTTTTCCTTCTCATACTCTTTGATGAAAGCGTTCGAAGCTTCCAGAACGTAGTTATACTTCGTTGTCGCGAAACTCAGGTATTTGTAGTTGCTGGATAGGAGATTCAAGAATTCCTCAAGAGTTAAAGACTCAGAAATTATTTTGCTGGACGTTAAGCTCGACTCATAAAGTGCTCTACTTACGTCACCGCCGGCATTCTTTAAAGCCTCGTAAATCTTCAGAACTTCTTGAGGACCCGTGTAACTCAGGAGTGACTTCCTAGCACTTATGTATGTCTGAATCACGAACTTATCCCTCATCCTCAAAGTATAGGACGCCGCAACACAAGCGGGTATCATGAAGATATGAAATTCAGGCAGGTGAACTCTCTTGAGGTAGGAGATGTTATCTTGTATAGAGTCTCTTATAAGAGTCCCTAAACCAATATCGACGAAGCCTAGAGAACCTGCAGCGACGCTAGCGCCTAGCTCAATAGATTTTAAGTAGCTTCTCAGAGAAGAAGTTAATAAAGCCACGTAAGATCTCAAGTCCTTAAATCTTAGAGAATATCTGTGAGGCGCTCCGGGCTTAACGTAAGAGTAAACAGCTATGTCTACAGAGTCTATCAGCCCACGTAAAACCACCGACAAAACCGGAACCCCTCAGATATAACTATCTCAAAGTAATAAACGAAACACCCTCAAGCGAGGGTTACTTCTTAAAATAAATCAAGACCGCCACATAATATTAGGTGAGATATATTAAGGAAGTTACCTACCCTATAACGACTTTCCTACTTTTCCACGAGTTATGCCCCTTACTAGGCTTAAGTAGTGAGTACTCGATTTACTTACCCATAGTATTCACGATACTACTGTGCTACGGTGACAGAATCAAGATATTCTTGCTGAGTAAAACAATCAGCGGTGACTTACTAAAGGTGATTGATTTAAGCTACGGTAGGTTAAGGGCCCTACAGAAAATTAGGCTGAGGACTGCTCAGAAGCTAAGAATCTACGTTAACTTAACTGGCCTGCTATTCCCGGTCGTCTTAGCCCTATCATTAAGTGCTTACCTAATCCGTCAAACACCTAACTATCTCGTAACATACCTCTTACTACTCTCGTTTCTGACAGCCACGTACAATAGGCTCTCAGTAACTGTTTACGAGAAGGGAATACTTGTCTCATTAGCCTCCAGCGTCGTCGTCACGGTTATGTCAACGCTTGCAATAAGCATACACTATAAGCTGGGCGCGGACGTAACTTTCATGACAGCATACTCCGTCAGCGCTCTAGCAGCTCTGATAGGTATAGACTTACTGAACCTGAGGTACGCGACATTCTTCAAAACTAAGTCAATAATTATGGGTGGGTATGGAGTTAAAGACGCGATATTCCTTATCCCAGCCCTCTCCTCGATAACGGCAAAGCTACTCTATAGCTTGATAACTAATCTACCCTCCTATATCTAAGCCCCGCCTCCCTGAGTAGCGAAGTGATTAAGTCATTAATCAACACCAATTTCTCCGGAATCAACGTATCCACGGATACCTTAACCAAGAAGTATCGGGCTTCAAACATTCTGGTCTCGGCGCCGTAAGGCTGTGGGAGAATCTTAACTAAGGTATCTGAAGAACCGCAAACATAAGAGTGTTCCTCAACACTACAAATATAACCCAACTTCTTCAAGCCTTCCTTCACTAAACTCAAAGTCTTAACTAGTAAGTCGTAGGTCTCGGGAAGGGATTCAATTAACAACACAGTAGTGAAAACCCTGCAATTACTGTTCAAGTACTTCAACCCCGGACTCACGTAATTTCGTGATCGCGGTCTTAATTACCTGCTCACTTGAGACCTCCATTAATATCTTGACTTTGGCGTAACCAGGCTTTATATCTAGGTCGAACCTATCATGCGTTATATCGAGAATATTACACCTCAAATCAGCAAGTATTCTCAAGACCTTCTCTAAGCTTCCTGGAACGTCTTTCAAAGAAAGAGTTATTCTAGCGACCCTGCCCTCACGTATCAAGCCCCTCATTAAGATCCTGTAAAGAGTTGTGAGATCCGCGTTCCCGCCGCTAACGACCGCAACGACGTTCTCGCCCGGAATCTCATCACTCCTAGACAGTAGGGCGGCCACAGGGAGTGCTCCCGCTCCCTCAGCAAGCAACTTAGTCCTCTCTAGCAGTAAGTAGATAGCTCTAGCAATCTGATCCTCCTCCACCTCAATGACTAAGTCAACGTAGTTACGGATTATCTCGAAAGTTAAATCACCTAAACTCTTAGTTAAGACGCCGTCAGCTAGTGAGGGCTGTGGTAACACAGTCACCGGCTTGCCAACACTTAAAGACAGCCTAGTCTTAGCCGCTACTGAGGGCTCCACGCCCACTACCTTAACCCTCCCCTTACTGAGCTTTTTAACAGCTAGTGCGATACCGGATATTAGCCCCCCTCCCCCGATGGGCACGACCACTGTGTCAACATTACTCACGTCCTCAATTATCTCTAACCCTATAGTTCCCTGCCCTGCTATGACGTAAGGGTCGTTGAACGGGTGTATGAGGCTCATCCTCCTCTCCTCACTAATTTCCAGAGCCTTCCTGAAGGCGTCATCATATATCTGACCATACAGCAAAACCTCACTACCGTAAGACTTAACAGCGTTTATCTTGTATGTCGGGGCTGTTTCAGGCATGACTATCAGGGAGTGTATGTTCAGCTCCCTAGCAGAGTAAGCAACACCCTGAGCGTGATTACCTGAAGAAGCCGTGACCACCCCTCTAGACCTAACCTCCTGGGGCAGGGTGTATATCTTGAAGTAAGCACCCCTAACCTTAAAAGACCCTGTTTTCTGAAGGTTCTCAAGCTTTAAGTACACGGATTTCCCTGCTAGCGATGAGAAGAAAGCTGAGTGAAACACGGGGGTTCTGTGAATAACTGGCTTAAGAATCTCAGAAGCTTTAAGCATTAAGTCGAATAACTCATCAACACCTTGACTCACGAAATCTTCACACCCTAAAAACATTACGTCAGAACAAATTTTAAACTAGAAGTGATGAAATAGGAGGAGGTTTTACGTATTGAGAGCGCAGAGAAGTGTGAGAAGCGTTAAGGAAGCCAAAGAATTATTCACTGAACTAAGCGATGCCATGGAGTGTGGGGAGAGGGTTAAGGTACTGATTGAGGATATAAGCGAGATCCATGAATACGTGGAGCTCGTGATTAAATCCAAGCTCTCATTAATAGACGTTGAGGAAGCTGGTAAAAATTATTACCTAGTAATAGAGAACAGGTTCAGTAATAGGTGCGTGCAAAATGACCGAGAAAGTAGAGATAGATAAGCTGGATATCATGATACTCGCAAAACTACTTGAAGATTCTAGAATACCTTTCAGGAGGCTAGCTCGTAGCTTAAGCGTTAGTGAGTCAACAATATACTTAAGAGTTAGAAAGCTGAGAAACAGCAGAATTCTCAAAAGTTACACGATCGACGTAGACTTAAACAAACTCGGCTTCCTACAGCAAGTTTACGTTGAGATTAAGGTCATGCCTCAATACATCAAGAATATAGTAGAGGAACTTAAAGAAAAACCAAGCGTTTTAGAGATCTATGAGG
>DAIRVF010000086.1:0-5385 GCA_036802965.1 Zestosphaera sp. | reverse complement strand
ACCTTAACTAGTGGAGTAGGAGATGCCTACACTGAGGTTAGTGATTGAGGGTATTGTTCAGGGAGTAGGCTTCAGACCCTTCCTTCACAGGCTAGGGCTGAGGCTAGGTGTTAGGGGGTATTTAAGGAACGTCGGCGGCTCTGAGGTAGAGGTCGTTGTCGACGGGGATTACGAGACGCTCGCTCTATTCATTAAGAAGCTAATGAGCGAGAAACCCCCTACAGCACGTGTTGAGGGCATTGAGATAGAGGTTCTTGAGAAAGCGGGGGGTTTCGAAGACTTCACAATAATGAGTAGCGACGTAAGAGCCATAAAGAGGTCCATGATACCGCCTGACTTCGCTATATGCGATGACTGTCTGAGAGAAGTTCTAGACCCGCGTGACAGGAGGTATAGGTACGCCTTCAACTCGTGTGCTTGGTGCGGACCTAGATTCACGATGATGTACAGAGTACCTTACGATAGGGAGAACACGTCTATGGGTAAGTACAGGTTATGTGATGAGTGCTCCGCAGAATACAGAGACATCGAGAACCTGAGGAGATATCACGCTCAAGGCATAAGCTGCCCGGCTGATGGCCCTAAACTCTGGCTAACTGATAACGCGGGCGCGTTAATCGAGACTAAAGACCCTATCAAAGAAGCTTCTAAACTCATTGATGAGGGAGCTATTATAGCCGTCAAGGGTATTGGCGGCTACCACATAGCATCCCTAGCCACGGACGACGAGGTAGTCCTTAAGTTAAGGAAAAGGAAGGAGAGACCTACCAAGCCTTTCGCTATCATGGGTCTAGACACGCAGGTGTTGAGGAACGTCGTGTTAATTGATGAGAGAGCTGAGGAAATACTTAAATCACCTGAGAGACCGATAGTCCTCCTCCCCAAGAAAGAAGACTCAAGGGTCTCAAAATACGTCTCCCCAGGCATGGATGTTGAGGGCGTGTTCACGGCGTACACAGCACTACACTACCTACTCCTGCTCGACACAAGGGATAAGTTCCTAATAATGACTAGCGGTAACCCTAAAGGACAGCCCATGTGTATTAGCGAGGAATGCGTTTACGGCAAACTAAACAAAGTAGTTGATTACGTTTTAACACATGATAGGGAGATAGTTAACAGAGCTGACGACTCAGTAATTAGATTCACTGACGGAAGACCAGTACTGCTGAGGAGAGGTAGGGGATACGCCCCCACCTGGGTTAAGATAGGGCGTAAGCTACCTAAGAACGTGATAGCTTTCGGAGCGGAACTACAGTCCGCCGGTGCCGTAGGATTCGAGGACAAGGTAGTCTTAACTCAGTACATAGGTGATGCCGACGACCTCGACACGCTAGAGGATCTCTCAAAATACCTTAAGTTCCTCATAACTAACTACAGGGTAGAGTTAAGTAAGTCTGTCGTGGTAGTGGATAAGCACCCGTACTATAACTCAAGTCGTCTAGGGAGGTTCTACGCCCTGGACCACGGACTTGAGTTATTTGAGGTGCAACACCACTACGCTCACGCCCTAGCCACGATGGCAGACCAGAGGATTCTCGGGAGGAACGTGGTCGCCATCGTCGTGGACGGGGTGGGTTACGGCGATGACGGGGCTATTTGGGGTGGTGAGGTCTTGACCATAGGTGAGGACCTAGGTTATAGGAGGGTGGGTTCACTCACGTACCTACCCTTCGTAGGTGACGAATCTACTTACAGACCGGCCAGGTACCTGGTATCGAGCCTCCTCACCTTCATGAGCCCGGAGGAAGTTAAGGAGGTAGCCGTTAAGCTAGGTTTTGTTAAGGGGTTGAGGAGTCTTGATGAGGTAGACGCACTACATGCTCTAGTAAGACGCGGTAACTATGTGAGGTCATCCTCAACTGGGAGGTTTCTTGACGCGGTTTCCGCGATGCTGGGTGTTTGCTACGTGAGGACTTACGAGGGCGAGCCGGCCATAATACTGGAAGCCTACTCGCGTGGAGGCGAGGCATTAAGTGATTTAATCGAGGAAATCAAGATCTCGTATTCTGAGGGGACGTATAGAATCGACTTAAGCACTTTCTTGAGCAAGCTGATCGAGACTTTAACGAGCAATGATTTAAGTACGTACCTGAAAGCAAGTGTGGGACGCACCGCTCAGTACGGCTTAGGACACGCTTTAGGGAGAGTGGTGACTAGGGTGGTGGATAGCGGGTTATTCGAGCCAGACTACGTGGTTTTGGGCGGTGGGGCGGCAGTGAATGATTTCCTCGTGAGTGGGGTTAAGGATTCACTGGAAGAACTGAAAATACCGGTACTCATTCCTGAGAGGATCCCGTTGAATGATGGAGGGATACCTCTTGGACAAGTAGTCTCCACCTTATCAACACAGAATCAACTAATGCTTTTAAGCCGTCCCATGGTTACGAGTTGGGATTAAGGAAGGTGTTAGGTTGTGGAGAGGGTTAAGATAATTAGGTACTCGCCGTGGTTGGTGCACTTCAACACCGGCGCGTGCAACGGCTGTGATATCGAGATCCTCGCTTCCATAACACCCCATTACGACCCGGAGAGGTTCGGGGTTAGGCTAGCTCCCTCAGTAAGACACGGCGACGTATTAGTAGTTACGGGGGTTGTAACGAAGAAAGCTGCTGAGAGGCTTAAGAGGCTCTACGAGCAAATGCCTGAACCCAAGTTTGTTGTGGCTGTTGGGGCGTGCGCCCTAACCGGAGGAGTTTTTCAGGGTTCCTACCCGGTCTTGGGCGGGGCTGATAAGGTGGTTAAGGTTGACGTGTACGTGCCGGGATGCCCGCCTAGACCGGAAGCCATACTTGAAGGCATAATCAAGCTACTTAAGAAGCTTGAGGGAGGTGACGGCGACGAGTCAAAGCCTGGTTGACTCGCTTAAGGAGTATGTGGTCAAGTCTTACACCATGAAGCCTAATAGAGTGGTTATTGAGGTGGAGGCAAGCAAGGTTAGGGAAGTATTCGTTAAGTTAGCTGAGGTGTTAGGTAAGGAATCGTTCTACCTATCCACCATAGAGGGGACAGACTTCCCTGAAAAGAAACTCATACGCATAGACTACTTCATCAACTTATTTAAGCTTAACACGAACTTAGTTCTCCGAACATACCTATCCAGGGAGAACCCGGTCATACCCTCAGTAATTGACCTAGTTCCGGGCGCTCTAGCAGGCGAGCTAGAGACTCACGACCTCCTAGGGATAATATTCGAGGGGAACACCTACTTAAGGAGGTCTTTCTTCGTTCCAGAAGACGTCTCGTCTAAGGGTATTTACCCCTTAAGAAAAGACTCGGGTGTTTGAATTGGTTGAGGCAACGCACTTAATCGAGATACCCCTAACTGTTGAGATACCTGTAGGACCTCAACACCCAGCACTACACGAGCCTCTGCTACTGAAACTTCACGCAGATGGTGAGAGGGTCATTAAGGTCGATGTCATAACGGGCTATAACCATAGAGGTATAGAGAAGTTTGCTGAGAAGAACACTTTCTATAGAGACATATTCATAGTAGGGCGTGTGTGCGGTATATGCAACGCTGTCCACGCTAACTGCTATGTGAGGGCTCTGGAATACATACTGGACGTGGACCCGCCGCCCAGAGCTAAGTATTTGAGGGTTCTGGCGATGGAGTTGGAGAGGATTCACAGCCACATGCTCATACTAGCTGTGAACGCCGAGCTCGCGGGATATGAGACTTTATTCATGTACTTAATGAAGGACAGAGAATACGTCATGAAAGCTAAGGAGATACTCACCGGTCAGAGAGTATTAGCTGATTATATGATGGTCGGCGGCGTTAGGAGAGACGTGGATGAGGTGAAGAAGTCTAGAATACTGGATATCGTTCAGAAGGTTGAGGAGAGGGTGAGGCACTACCATATTGTTTTCCGGGAAGACGCGACAATTAATAAGAGGTTGAGGGATGCTGGGAGGATAAAACAAGTTGATGCATTAGCGAATTCCTTAGTAGGGCCTGTGATCAGAGGCTCCGGAGTCAAGACTGACGCGAGAGCTCACGACAAGTACGACGCATACAACGAGATACCATTCAACGTAATCACGGAAGATTACGGCGATAGCTACGCGAGAGCCATGGTGAGGTTCGGGGAACTCTACGAGTCAATAAATATGGTGAAGTATATCTTGACACACCTACCTCAAGGCAATCCAGTACCTGACGAGAGGAAGCTGCCTAGGAGGTTCCCTGAGGGCGAGTCTTACGCAATAGTTGAGGCTCCTAGAGGCGAGTTAACGTACTACGTCAGTAGCTCAGGCGGTGACAAGCCTTACAGAGTCAAGATAAGGACCCCCTCACTAAACAACATAGTTAACTCAACCTTCGTGTATGTCGACCAGATGATAGCTGACGTACCGATTATTTTAGGGAGTTTCGACCCATGCGTATCGTGCATGGAGAGAGCGGTGATCACGGATCTAAGGAGGGGGGTCAAGTACCAGATCCCTCTAAAGGTATTAGGGGGTGTTAAGAAGTGAGGCCGGCTCTACTCAAGGAAATCATTAAAGGTATTTTCACGAAGCCGGCTACCATACAGTACCCTAAGGAACAAACTCTTATCGAGCCGGACTTCAGGGGAAGGCAGTACGCGGATTTAAAGAAGTGTATCGGGTGCTCACTCTGCGCCATAGAATGCCCTGCGAACGCTATAACGATGGTTAAGATACCGGATGAGTACGCGGTACCTAAAACAAACGCTAGGAGAATATACCCGGTAATTAATTACTTCAAGTGTGTTTTCTGTTATAGGTGTGTCACTGTGTGCCCGACGAGCGCCTACCTAGTCACTAACGAGTACAGGCTCGCTTCATCAGCTCCTATAGACTCCAGTCAGCTTTCTTTATCAACCACTACTAAGGCTGGTGGTACTTGATGAACCCTGAACCCTACTTAACGGTGGTCTTCTGGGTAATGCCAATCTACCTAACAGCGTTTACGTTATATTCTGTGAGAGCTGTTAAGGGTCCTACAATACCTGATAGTGTGCTAGCTATAGACGCCATGAGTTACGACCTAGCCGCCTTCATAACGATCTTAAGCATACTCTTCCGATCCCCTATCTTAATCGCGGTAGCTATAGTCTTGGCTTTATGGGTGTTCGCTCTAGACATATACGTAGCTAAGTATCTTGAGTCTAAAGAGATGGGTGAGTAGCCGTGTTGGAGGAAGTCATTAACGAAATATTAATGTTCCTAGGGACCCTGATGATCGTGGTGGGGGCTATAGCAGACTTGATAGGATCTATAGGACTATTAAGATTCCCTAACTTCTTCGTCAGACTACACGCCGCTACCGTGGGAACCATATGGGGTGCTTTCCTCCCGTTAATAGGAGCAGCACTCTTCGCGGCTGGATATGTTGAGTTAGGTATGTATAGGTGG
>DAIRVF010000085.1:0-5391 GCA_036802965.1 Zestosphaera sp. | reverse complement strand
ATAGTAGAGAATGAAGCCCTGAACGGCGTCGTGATACCGATAGACTTAGGAACCACAATCTCAAGCCCTAAAGCTTGATGTAGGGCTCAATCAATTATTTACTGAATTAACCTGAAGATTTTTAATTTTAACCCTTAATTAGGGTTGGGTGTTCCCCACGCAACTTCCGGAAATACTTAGGGTTAAGCTTAGTGAAGGTTTTGAGATTAGTTTCAGACTCCTTAAGAGGGGGGCGAGGAAAGCAGTAGTATTGATTCACGGCAACCTATCCTCATCACTGGTTTGGGAAGACTTCATGAGTAAGATACCCGAAGATTTCGACATCGTAGCTCCGGATCTGAGGGGTTTCGGGGATAGTGGGAGGAGACCCGTAGACGCTACTAGGGGATTAAGAGATTTCTCGGATGACGTGCTGGGATTGTTGGCGATACTTAAATACGATTCTTACGTGTTGGTAGGCCATAGTATGGGAGGGGGTGTGGCGCTACAAGCACTCTTAGACGCTCCAAGCGATGTCAGGGTTAGGGGGGTTGTGTTAGTTGATCCCTTACCCCCCCTACGGCTTCGGAGGGACTAAAGACGTGTACGGGACGCCGTGTTACGAGGATTACTCAGGGTCTGGCGCGGGTCTCGTAGCTAAGTACAACCCCGAGTTCATTAGGTTGCTTAAGGCTAAGTACACTGGGACCGACCACCCGTCAGCACCGGCCAACGCTGTTAAGGCATACTTCGCCGAAGACTACGTGATTAGCGAGGATTTGATGAGCAAGCTCTTAAGAATGCTGTTCAGTACCGAAGTAGGTGAGGATAACTACCCGGGAGATTACGTGGAGAGCCCTAACTGGCCATACGTAGCGCCTGGGAGTAGGGGGGTGCTCAACGCGATGAGTCCTAAATACCTCAACTTAAGAGAGGTCTTGAAAGTGGTGAGGAAACCCCCGATACTCTGGGTACACGGAAGTAAAGACATAATAGTGTCTGACACGTCACTGCTAGACGTAGCTGTTTTAGGGCTTGCAGGATACATACCTGGGTATCCGGGACCGGATAAGTTCCCGCCGCAACCCATGGTGAGTCAGATAAAGACCTTCTTAGACGAGTACCTCGTGAAGGGCGGGACTTACGAGAAGTTAGTGATTGAGGGTGCCGGACACACACCGTTCATAGAGAAACCAGAAGAGTTTACGAGGAAATTCACGGATTTCATTTATTAAGTATTTTCCCCTTAAGAATTAAAGAATGTTCTCACGTTACCTGAGCAGAGGTAGTGAGGAACTTTCTTCACGACCTCGGTGAGAGCTGCGTACATTAACTTATATGTGTGGAGCACGAGATATTATTCGGTGGTAAAATGTCTTACGCGACAATCCCACCAAGCACCCCAAGCACTAACGTCGTTAACGCTTTCCAGAGGATGAGGAAGGGCGCGTTGATGATACTTATCGCCTGGATATTTCTGGGGATAGGGCTCACGATAATGATTGGCGGTGTGTTCGCTGCCATGATGTGGGGCTTTGTAGAGGGTGGAGCGCTCGTCGGCGCGTTATCAGGGCTTGTCTTAGGGATAGTTTTAATAGTGGTTGGGGCTATAATAGCGCTTATCGGCTTCTACGCAGACTTTATTCCCGGGACGAGTGGCTTAGCTCAGGTCAGCCCGGAGTTCTCGACGGCTTCATCTCTCATTAAGATAGGTTATGTGTGGGGTTTGATCCTGTGTTTGGTAGGTGCTATACTAACCCTACTCATCGTAGGGATTTTCATACTGATTATCGGGCTTGTCTTCCTGTTGATAGGCTTCGTAGGAATCATAATCTTGTGCTTCAAACTCAACGACGAGTACCGTAACGTACTATACTTAATCGCCGGCATATTCTTCATACTCAACATATTCCTAGGGTTCCTCGGGATAGTCGCGTGGATACTCCTATACGTCGCTTTAGGCGATACACTCAGGAAGTTACAGACCACTGCGGGACCGGCACAACCATCCCTCATTCAAGTTTAGAAGCCTTAATTTTTAGGGAAACTCTCGAAGTACCTAGATTTTAGGGGACGTAGTCGTGACGCTCGCTAAAATCATCATCGCTGAGGGTTTAGTGAAGAGATTCGGTAGTGTCACTGCTGTTTCCAACTTCTTCAGCGTTGAGGCAGGCCGTATTTACTGTTCGGTAGGACCTAACGGTGCTGGGAAGACCACTACTTTAAGGATAGTTGTAGGGTTACTTAAGCCTGAGGCCGGCAGAGCCCTCATTGAGGGGTATGACATTCAGAGAGATAGGGTTGAGGATTTGAGAAGGGTTGGGTACGTGCCTAATTACCCTAACCCCCAGCTACCTAACACCGCTTGAGTTTATGTATTATGTTACCGCACTCCGCAGTAGTTACCCGTGCATGGTGTTTTGGTTATGTCGGTTACTTTGGTGCTCATGCACGGGTAACCACCCAGTCTCGCAACCACTACTCACGCCCGTGATCATTACTTCAGTGATCGCGTGCTTCAGCGTTTTTCTGGTGAGCATCCTCATTGTGGCAGGGTTAATCAACTACACACTTACTCATGTCCCTACCTATCTCCTTAGCTATATCTTACGCAGTCTTCGCAAGAGCTTCCAAGATCTTGAGCAACACGTTCTCCGGAATCGATCTGAGTTTCTAGGTTATCGGGTGGACTGAGGAATTACGGCGTGGTTTACCTTATATGTAGCTAACCTTCTCCCCCGCCCCAGGGGGTGAAGAGGTTAGATAGCTTAGGATATTTTTTGAGTTATATAGAAATCATTTGTATTTTTAAACCCCTATACGTAATTATAAGTGGTGTGAAAAATGGGAATTAAAACTAAAAGGTTAGGAATGCTATCTTTGCTATTAGTTTTAGTAATATCGTCTTTAGCTGGGTTCATGATTGTTGCAGGGAGTGATAGTAACTCTAACGTTGTTGTAGTTCCGTTGATAGCTGGGCAGTATTACGTGGTGGGTGAGGTAGCTGTCTGGACTGAGGTAGTTGATAGCTCACTATATCTTCACGTGAGGTACTCTATCAATGATACTGACTGGTATTTGACGGAAGCGCACCTAGCGGTAGCCACAAGCTTAAGTGACATACCTAAGACTAAGACCGGGAACCCAATACCAGGGCGATTCCCGTATAAGGCGGAGTACCTCTGGGATCAGAGCGTGGAATTCACGATTAATCTAACAGACGTTTTCGGGCTTGCTTGCCCTGACAGTAACGAAACAATGCTTTACGTCGCGGCACACGCGGTGGTAGCGAAGGTAGATGAGTACGGGAATATAGTTCAGAGAGAGACAGCCTGGGGTCAGGGAACCAGGTTCACGAGCAGAGGTAATTGGGGGATGTACTTCACTTACACAATAATCTGCGAGGAATGCGAGGAGTACTGTGAGAGAGTGGGTGCTGGGTCGGCTTGGGCTTACGGCAACCCCTTCCCAGGAGCTAGCTGGGCGATGTACGTAGTATACGAAGGCGGGACTCATGAGACAGACCTGATACTAGGGCAACACTACGATATCGGGGACGTCACTATCTGGAGGGAGGGTGATTACCTGTACGTTAGTATAGTGATGAGCAGTGGTTACTACCCAAGCGTAATCCACATACACGTTGCCACAGACTTAAGCGGCATACCACAGACTCCTAGCGGGAACCCGAAGGTAGGTAATTTTGAATACAAGGTAGAGTTCACGGAAGACGTATCAGAACATACCGCCATGATACAGCTAGATTACGCTGAGAGCGCGGCCAACACACTATACGTAGCTATTCACGCAAGCATATACACGTATAACTGCACGTGCGTCTGCAACTAACCAAAACACACGTAAGCACAGAATAAATTTTTACTACGAATAAATTTGGCTAAGTTAATCACAAATACTTACTAATCTTGGAATTCCTGATTAGGTAAGTCTTACCTCGATACCGAGTTTTTCACTATGAGTTTCTTCTAATTATTCGGGGGCTGGACAAGCTTACGGTTCACGGAGACGTAAATGCTTATAAGTTTGTAAACAATATTGTCTACGGTGATGGTCACGAGCGCCGTAATCAGTGTTAGAGTTCGTGAGGAGGTTAAGAAGGTTTTGGAGGAGAGTGGTATTGATGTGGGTGAGGAAGTGAGGAAGTTCTTGGAGGATCTAGCGTGGAGAGTTAAGATAAGGAGATTCGTTGAGAGGTGGGATGAGCTCCTCAAAGACGTTAAGCCTGGCGGGGAAGGATTCTCAGTCATGTCCGTGAGGGAGGATCGTGAGAGTCATTGACTCCTCAACACTAATCAAGTATCTATCACGTGAGGCTGGCTGGGAGAAAGCCAGGGGAATCATTCTTGAAGGCGTGTTAACGCTTGACTTAGCCATTAAGGAAGTAATAAGTGCTTTATGGAAGAAGGTTTTAAGAGGTGAGATGAGTTTCGAGCTAGCTCTAAAGATCGTTAGGGATTTAGTGGAGGGTAAGCCACTCCCGCTCGAGCCCCAGGAAGGATACCTAGCAGAAGCTTTCGAAATATCTGTGAAAAGTAAAATAACGATTTATGACGCTCTCTTCATAACATTAGCTAAGAAAAGAAATCTAGAACTCGTAACGAGTGATGAAAAACAAGCGGATGCCGCGAGGAAACTTAACGTAAAGGTAACGATAGTATAATCAGGGATGTCTCGAGGTCATTGAGCAGACTACCTCTCGTAGAACTGAATTGCCCGCGGAGATTCAGGAGCAAAACTCGCCAGACTCACGCTAATGCCTAAGCCTTGAAGCGTTGTCTCAAATCCCGCAGAGGTTTACGCGAGACGCGAAAACCTCGCCGTGAATGTGGAGGAGTCTTCAGCTAACAACGCTCTCACGTATCCGTTTAACTATCTTCGATATTTTACGCTTGAAATCCCTCTTAATGTATTCACGTACGTAGGTGCTGAAATCATACCTCACGTCTCTTGCGAGGAGTGCAACAAGGTACCCGTAGATTATCACTAGGTAGCTGAGGCTCCCGCCCTTAACAACCCTCTTCAACGAGCTTAAGATAGTGTACGGGAAGGGTGTTCCGAACCTGTACATCACCCTACCCATGATCAGCAACCTACGTGGTCTATGTGTCGGCTTCTTCAGGAGCTTGGCTTTCTCAACCCAGTCCCACTCAAAAACCTTAAGTCCTGAAACGATTGACTTGTAGACGACGTAGCTGTCATCTACTGGGCACGCAGGCCACCTACCGCCGAAGAACTTCAGGTATTTCCTAGCGTTTACGACCATGGCGGCACCCCTACCCATCACGTCGTAGCCTGCCCTCACGTTCACCTCAACGAATCTAGGACCGAAGACTACGTCATCGTCGAGCTTGAGGAAGTAGTCGTAATCCCCCAGCCGATACTTCCTGAAGG
>DAIRVF010000084.1:0-5458 GCA_036802965.1 Zestosphaera sp. | reverse complement strand
CCTAACGGCCTCTACCCTAGCTTGCCCAACCCCTCCCCTAAACCTCTGCTTAACGAAGTTGACACACTTAAATCTCTCCCTGAACCTCTCGGCAACTAGCTCGGAACCATCCTCAGACCATCCATCAACGATTAGAATATCGAAATCCACGCAGACACTCGCGTTAGACTGATTAACTAAAGACTCGAGAGCTTTCTCCAATCCCTCAGCATTATCCTTATTCAGCAACACCACCAGCGCACGCAACCATCAACACCAAGCACTACTAGTCGACTTCCTATACTCAGCTTAAACCCTTACTTAAAAGATAACGCATTAATTTAAAAACTAACTGATTGCCGAGATAATGAGGGCTGAAACTGCAAGAAAGATGCGAACAGCTATCCTAATCGGAAAGCAATCTTAGTTGGTGGCTAAACAGATGTGCTGATAAGTTAAGAAATTTTATAATATTCATGTTAAAATAATAGAAACTCTTAAAACGCGTTTTGACGTAAACACGTTGATTAGGTGAAAACATGTTGAGTAAGACTCCATTACATCGCGTGTTAGTCGGTTCTTTACGAACCCACCGCACTATTTCACGCATTTTTATCAAATAGTATTTTAAAAGCTTTGTTAGAATATACGCATATGGTGTAATAACTTGGCTTCAGCACCTAGATCAAATATGTTATTGGTTGGTTTAGTCATAGCTATAATAGTTGTGGGTGTTTTAAGCTATTACTTAGGGAGCATGATGGCTCCAACTTACACGACTACAGTAACTCAAGCAGCACAAACAGTCACTATGACCACCACGAAGACAGAGACCGTCACACCCGTTTATGAACCTCCCGCGAAGATTAGAGCGGGTTTCATATACGTAGGCCCTATAGGGGACTACGGCTGGACCTTCATGCACGACTTAGGGAGGAGGATTGTTGCTGAGCTTTATAAAGACTGGCTTGAGACCACATACTACGAGAGTGTTCCGGAAGGTGCTGAGGTCGATAAGTTGAGGGATTTGATAGGGAAGGGATATAACGTCTTCTTCACCACGTCATTCGGTTTCATGGAGGGTACGAGATCCGTAGCTTTACAATACCCCAACCTGATCTTCTGGCACTGTAGTGGCTACTTAAGAGAGAAAAACATGGGTACTTACTTCGCCGACTTCTACCAGGTCTACTACCTCAACGGATTAGCCGCCGGTGCTTTAACGAAGACTGGTAAGGTGGGTTACGTAGCCGCCTTCTTAATTCCCGAGGTGGTGAGGCACTTAAGCGCTTTCGCTATAGGTGCTAGGGAGGTCGCTCAACAAAGAGGACTTGACCTGACCCTCTACGTGATAGAGATTGGTTCTTGGTACGATCCTGCTAAGGCGAGAGCTGCTGCCGAGACTTTAGTCAATGAATACGGCGTTGACGTAATAGCCTTCACAGAAGACTCAACAGCTATAATAGAGTATGCTCAAGAACAGTTCGGGTTAGGTAAGGAGATATATGTCTTCAGCCACTACAGCCCCATGTACGTTTACGGTCCCGACGTAGTAGTTAGCGGTCAGCTAGTTAGGTGGGAGATAATATACGCGGATATATTAGGCAAAATCAAGGCAGGTATCTACACCTCCACCAACCTGAAGAACGTTGATTACTGGTACCTCCTCAACACAGGAGCTGTTGAGATGGCCGCACACATATTCCCTAACGGTAGCGTCATGTACATCAACCCGAAGTTTGAGGGACTCCTTAAGGGAGTTACTGTAATTGATAAGATGTCTGGCAAGACTATGAGTGTTTACGACTTGATATGGCTTAGGTACGAGCAGATGAGGAACGCGCCGATGCTAATGTCTTTCCAGCAGATAGCCACCAGCCACATCTACGAGAACGTGACTTCCATCACCATAACAATAGGGGGTGTACCCACCACATACCCGATAGCACCTGCATTCGATCCGTTCATGGGTCCGTTAAGCGGGTACAAGATAGATGATCCCGCAGTAAGGGTCACGGTAGCTCCAGGTACCAGACTTGGACACGCCGACCTTTGGAGCATGGACTGGGTTCCGGATTTCGTGAGGATAGTCGGTAGAGCCGCTGGTTAGGTGTCTTAAAAATGAGTACTCAGACCTTTTTTTCTTTAAATGGAGAGAGATTCTTAAACCCTATTATTTCCGTTCGTGGTTTGTGGAAGAGTTTTCCGGGTGTTGTAGCTTTAAGAGACGTTAATCTTGACGTATTTCCCGGGGAGATACACGCTATTTTAGGCGAGAACGGCGCTGGTAAGTCAACGCTTCTGAAGATATTGTACGGTATCTACGTGCCAGATAGAGGGAATCTATTCTTCGGGGGAAGGAAGGTAATAGTAACATCTCCTCAGGACGCGGTGAGGAACGGCTTAGTGCTTGTTTCTCAAGTCCCTCAACTCATAGACTCATTAACCATCGCCGAGAACTTATCACTATCTCTAAGTCAGTTTGGTTACGTGAGTAGCGTGAGGAAGGTATCTAGGTTTCTCTTAGAGAGAGGTAGGGAGTATGGTGTGAAGATAGACCCGGACGTGGAGGTTTGGAAGCTGAGTTATACTCAGAAACAATTAGTAGAGATTTTGAGAGCGTTATTACTTAACGCTAAGGTGATAGCCTTCGATGAAGCGACCACGCTCCTCCCCCACGCTGAGAAAGAGAAACTCTATGACTTCATGAAGCTCTTTAAGAGTAAGGGAGGCACGGTTCTGCTCGTAACGCATAAGATCCCTGAAGCTATGGAAGTTTCAGACAGGATAACAGTCCTCAGGAGGGGGGAGGTAGTCGGCACGGTCAGAACCAGCGAGACCACCCTAGATCAGGTCAGGTATATGATGTTTGGTGAGAGGCTTACCCAACTCAACTCTAGTAAGTATGAGAAGCCGGGTGTGGGGGATTCGGAGGTTTTAGTTGTGAGAGATCTCTGGGTTAGGAGTGATTACGGCGTCTACGCGGTGAAAGGCGTGTCATTTAGTGTTCGTAGGGGCGAGATTCTAGGGATAGCCGGGGTCGCCGGTAATGGTCAGCTAGAACTTATTCAAGCGTTAGCAGGGTTGAGGAAGTCTGAGAGAGGTAGTATATACTTACGCGTTAATGGAAATGAGATCAATATTACTAACAAGGGTTCAACGATGATTAGGCGTTTAGGGATAGGTTATATACCGGACGAGCCTGTTAAGAAGGGTGTTTCGTTAGATAACAGTATTGAGGAGAACATAGCGGTGCATCCAAGACTCACGAGATTCTTAATAAGGTGGAGAAATGTTAAGAGCTTAGCGTCTGATTTGGTTAAGGAGTTTAGTATAGTGACGCCGTCGACGAATGCTAAGGCTAAGGTGTTGTCAGGAGGTAATTTAATGAAGGTTTTAGTAGCTAGAGAGTTGACGGTCTCTAAGATTGCTTTAGTGGCTTATAACCCTACTAGGGGGTTGGACGAGGTCTCAGCACGTTATGTTAGGAGGTTAATAGTTAGTAAAGCTGTGAAGGAGGGTATGTGTGCTGTGATCGCTTCCGAAGACCTTGACGAGATCATGGAGTTAAGCGACGTAATAGCTGTCATGAATTCTGGTTCTATCGTAGGCGTTTTTAAGTCTGGTGTGAGTAGGGAGGAAGTTGAGAGGGTTATGGTGAGTTAAGATGCGCTTGATAGTAGTCAAGCGTGTGAAGACGTCCAACTTATACTATGTTGGGATACCAGTGTTATCGATACTTGCGGGTTTAGCGTTATCTACGCTCATATTTGCTTCCATAGGTGTGCCGCCAGATCTATTCATCAGCGAGATCTTCGCAGGATTCCAAAGTCCTCAGACCTTAAGATATTTCGCTCTGCTCGTGATACTGGGTGTCGCGTTAACCATGAGTTTCAGAGCTTCTATCTGGAATATCGGTGCTGAGGGTCAGATGATTTGGGGGATGCTTGCAGGGGGTTACATAGCGCTTTTCGTTGCGGCGCAATCCATGTACGTAAGTCCTAGTGAACTCCCTAATTACGCCAACATGCCTGGTGTGGAGATCATTGACGCGTCCCCCGTTAAGCCTGTCATCTCAATTCTCTTAATGGATCCCTCTCTAGGCAAGTTATTGATGGTTCTATTCGGGATGTTGGCTGGGGGTTTATGGGCTTTAATACCCGCAGCACTTAAGGCGTACTTAGACATAGATGAGGTAGCATCCACCCTCATCTTAAATTATGTGGCATATCAACTCTTTAATCACTTGGTCTCTTACAACTTGAGGGGTCTTAGTGTTCAAGCCAGGCAATTCTTCAGGACCGATAGAATGAATTCAGCACTGCTCTTTAACTTAATCCCAGGTACCTCGGTTACCGTGCAGGAGGTACTTATGGCTGTGATATTCTTCGTCTCCGTCATCTTGATGTATAGGTATACGGCGGTAGGTCTTAGACTGAAGATAATTGGGTCAAACCCGCAGCTTCTCAGGTCTGTAGGAGTGGATGAGAGGAGGTATGTCTTATTGGCGATGTTTTTGAGCGGGATGCTAGCGGGTGCTGCAGGGGTCTCAATACTCGCTAACCCTGGCATAGGTAAGTTGGAGAAGATAGCTAACGTGGTCAGCCCGCCTACGATGAACTTAGGTTACACAGCTATACTGGTCTCGTGGCTTTCAATGCTTGACCTACGGTTCATTCCTATATACGCTTACATCGTGGCCTCCTTATTCCAGGGAAGTAGCTTGCTACAGTCAGAGATTAACTTGCTGTTTCCTGAGTTATCCTTGACTGGAGCCGCCCTAACCTACGTACCCATAGGCTCTATACTAGTGGTCTACGTAATTCTGAGAATATTCACGGAATACTCCGTAAAGATAATGAGGTGAGTGATGATGATAGGAGAGGTATTTAACGCGATAATCTCTATGTCCCCAATATTTGTTTTCCTGTACTTAGCGAGTCTAGGCAATTCCTTGGTCGAGAAGTCAGGCATACTTAACTTAGCTATTGACGGCGCGTACACGCTAGGTGTGGCCTTGGTCTTTACTTTACTGGTGTTCGTGAACGACCCCACGTTAGCGTTACTCATCACATCCCTCCTGATAGGGTTGTTAGGTGTGTTAATAGCTTTCTTGACTACGAAGCTACCTATATCTCACGGTGCCATAGGACTTTCAATTCAGTTCGTAGGTTACGGTCTCGCGTCACTCCTCGCGTACCCGATGTCGTTGAAGGTTAGGGCTGAGAGAATAAACCTCAATACCTATCTCCCGATATCTGAGGTCGTCTTAACCTTCTTAACTCTGTCTATAGTGATTGGGGTGTTAACGTACTTACTCATTTATAGAACTAAGTTGGGGGCTGCTATAAGAGCTGTGGGCGATAATCCTACTGGGGCCTCAGCCCTAGGCATTAACGTCCTCAAAATAAGGATCATAGCTACCTTCTTAGGGTACATTCTGATAGGTTCTGCGTCCTCGCTCTACCTACTACTATAC
>DAIRVF010000083.1:0-5461 GCA_036802965.1 Zestosphaera sp. | reverse complement strand
ACATAAGGGAAGAGATAGGTATTAACGTCTCGTTAGTAGTTGTAGCGACTAACGAACAACCCAAATTGATAGTTAATGACGAGATAATCAACTTAAACGAAAGTTTTACAAACATAATGAAGGCCATAACTAGAGGATTAGCTAATGACTTGGGAGACCCAAATTTCCTAGAGAGAGCTGTGGTGGGAGCTAAGAAGGAAGATAAATAGCTAGATCTTCCGAGGAAATCTTAGAATTAACTCAATAGAAGTGTTATTTCAACGCATCAATTAATAAGCGTCAGGCAAACCCTCAATTTATTAAGGTTGTTATTAATATGATTATTGAAAGTCAAGGAGGTGTGTAAACTGCCTACTGACGTACGTTTAATGGCTGTTGAGTTGCTGAGGGCTTACAAGAAAATCCTCAAGTATAAGGAACTAGAAGAACTCACCGGGCTCTCAGCACCAGGTCTTTGGAGATATATCAATAAACGTATAAGACCTACCAAGGAAAGATCGCTTGAGTTATTTGAATTATTAACTAATCAACGCGTAGTTGAGGAAATACTAAGAAACAAGTTGGTAGAGGTAGGTGATAACATAATTAACCTCTCCTCCATAATATATGAGGTACCTATCCTGAAGATACTTTCTTACGTGGCATACAAGGAATTCCAGCGTTATAATATAAACGCGGTGGTCACGGTCGAGGTTGATGGGATACCTTTAGGAGTTATGATAGCGGACACTCTCGAGTCTAAGCTAGTCATAGTCAGGAAAAGACCTGAGGTAGGGGTAAAGAATTACAACCAAGTGAGCTACATAGCGAGAGACCCGCCAGCAGTAATCACTCTATTCATGGCTTCAGATTCCCTAAAAGTAGGTGACAGGGTCTTAATAGTTGACGACCTACTTAACAGTGGGAGAACCTCGTCTGCTCTAGTAAAACTAATACGCATGAGCGGGGCCACACCCGTAGGGTTGTTCTCAATAGTAGCTATAGGTGAGAAGTGGCGTGAATTACTGGAGAACGAAATAGACAAGATATACGTCGCGTTGAAACTAGGTAGGTAAACTGCCCAGGCCTTGAAGAGCTGCTTAAGGGAGGTTGTTCGAGTCACGCAATCTGCGCTCTCTACTAGGGTTGGCGTGATAATAGACATATTCTCGACATCAATACTCCTAGAGGCATTAGCGCCCTCAAAACTAAGCACTGTCAGTGGGTATAAGAACGTGAAGAATCTAAACATAATCCACTTCGTCTACACCCCTAACATCCTTAAGAACTCGTTGAAAGAAACTGTTAAGGACGCGTTAACAGGCAAGAACTTCAAGCTGGGCAAGTATCTGCTAGAATACGTCAATAAAGTCACCACATACCCACTCATAAAAACCAACACCGCCTTCGGGTATTTAATGCTCGCGTCCCCCCTCCTCTACATGCTGTCTAAGGCTTTAATGAGTGGCGATAGCTCAGCAACTACCGTAGATAGAGTGATTGCCGAATATCACGGCTTGATTATTGAGGGACTTAAGAAAGAAACCATAAAGAATTTCTACTTAGCTCTGAGGAAGGCTTCTATGAGTCACCTGGGCGAATATTTTGGTGGGGTACCCTCGGTCAACGTAGGCGTTGACTCAATACTGGAGAGCTTCAGCTTATGGGAAGCTTTAAGAGAATCCATGTATTTAGACCTAGTCAGCCATGAAGTAATATCAGGCTTCAAGAGAGTTTTAGAAGTTCATGATGAGCTACTTAAGGAAAAACCTAGTTTAAGAAGCTTATTAGAGTCTATAACGTCAGCACACACGAAAACACTCTCAAAAAACTTGGATACCTTAGTCCTTAAAAGTAAGAACTTAAACAACGCCCTACTCCTCAAGCACTTGTCTATGTCGAGAGCTAGTGTTGGAGTAGAGGTCTGGAATCTCCTGGACAAATATGTTAGAGAAAACGAGTTAAATCCTGGTGCAACATCAGATATAGTTGCTGCTGGCTTAGCACTATATCAGGTGAGTACCTACGTTATTCAGGGTAATGAACGGAGCGCTATTTAAGCACTCAAGAGAGCTTCGCTCCTACTCGTGCGGGGACGTTAAAGCTTACATCTTCATAGGAGCTCCTAGAATACCGCTTCATCAAGTGAGTGCATTCCTTAGAAACTTCCACGTAGTGACTAGTAAGTGCGATGACATATACGTAACTAAGACAGCCAGAAGTCTAGGTATACTGCTAGACGCTAACGTGGTTGATTTAGGAAATTACTTAATAGCTGGTGTTGGGGGCGTGGATCCATGGCACTCAATCTTAAGACTACGTGAGTTGTTAAGAAACCAACAAGGGAAGAGAATTTTACTTTTCTCATATTTCCCTGCCCACGGTTTATGTGACTCCATACCTGAACTAGGTGTTAGGTCTGGACTGCCGGAACTCAGGAATCTCATAGATGAAGTTAAACCGTACGTCTTCGTTAGCTTAAGTAGCCTTGATTGCATCGTACATCATAACGAGACAGAGATTCACTCAATTAGTAAGAATACCTTATTCTTAGACTTAAGATTCGTTTCCTGACTCGAAAGACAGTTGTTTCTAGGTCGAGGGAATTTAAACTTCCTTAGCCATCAACCAAGCGTCTTCACCGTCAAGATAGTAAAATCTTATCCTCTGAACCTTCCTGAAGCCGAGTTTCTCATATAATCTAATCGCTGGTTCATTACTTACCCTAACCTCGAGATAGACCTCGTTAACCTTGTAGATCTCCTTTAACCTCCTCAACGCTTCAGCCATCAGAGAATACCCTATCCCCCTACCCCTATAGTCTGGGTGGACAGCTATGCTTATTATGTGGCCCATCTTCTTAAGTAGAGACTTGTTAATGTAGCCCAGACCTCTCTCAACCCTACACATGACGTAACCTACAATCCTGGAATCCGCGTCAGCCACTAAAAAAGCCTCACCCCACATCTCTAGATGGTGCTTCCAGAAGTCTTCAGGGTAGTGTTCCTTAAGCGATATCATGTTTATGCTTATGATTGACGGAAGGTCTTCAGGTTTTGCCTTCCTGATGTTGACCATCTCCACTTTGGTAACCCTAATAATTATAATAACTTAACATTTAATTATGCTTGGGTAAGTAGCGTGCTGAGAGAGCCAGAGTTCCACCCGGCAGATGAGATCAGGAGTACAGCCTCAGATCACTTAAGAGGTGTTAAGATAGGTTTCGGGCTTACTGGCTCAGTAGCTATTTACAGAATCATCGACGTAATGCGTGAATTAATTAGGAGGGGGGCGGACGTCTACGCCGTGATGTCTAAGGCAGCAACCGAGTTAATAAACCCGACGCTAATTGAGTGGGCTATCGGTAGCAGGGTTCTGACGGAATTTAAAGGTGAGGTAGGGCACGTCTCCTTAAGTAAGGAAGTATCTTCTTTCACGATAGCTCCAGCCACAGCAGACATCATAAGTAAACTCGCGCACGGGATATGCGACAACCCCGTCTCACTAACTGCGGTGAACGTTCTGGGACTTGGAAAACCAGTCACGTTAGTGCCAGCAATGCATTCTGGCTTATGGTATTCACCGCCGGTAAGTGAAGCTATGAAGAAACTTAGTGAGTTCGGTGTGGTGGTAGTCCCGCCTGACGTTTCTGGCGGGAGAGCTAAGCTACCGGAAAATGACGACATTCTCGCAGCTATAGAAGCAACGACTCTGAGAGGTAGGGATCTGAAAAACCTTAAGATATTAGTAACGGCAGGACCTACGAGAGAGTACTTAGATCGCGTGAGGTTCCTATCTAACGCTAGCTCCGGTAAGATGGGCATAGCTATAGCTAGGGAAGCGTACTTCCGTGGAGCTGACGTGACGTTAGTTCACGGACCAACGTCAGCAAGGATACCGCACTACGTAAGAAGCTTCAGTGTCACAACAACTGAAGACATGCTTAACGTCCTGTTAAGTGAGGTTAGGAGTAGGGAGTATGACGCGGTAGTACTGGCTGCAGCGCCCGCTGACTTCAAGTTTAAGAAATACTTTAGAGGTAAGATTAAGTCTGAGGAAGGGTCTTTGACTGTGGAATTAGAGCCCACACCAAAAATATCACTGAACTTAAGGAGGGAGTTCTCAGGACTCTTAGTAGGTTTCGCTGCCGAGGTCGTTGAGGGGGATGTGAACAAGCTGGTTGGGCTAGCTCTAGATAAGCTAGAAAAAAGAGGTTTTGATATAATAGTCGCTAACGACGTTAGCAGGGGTGACGTAGGCTTCACAGTGGATTACAACGAGGTAGTCTTAATTAGCAAGAGAGGGTATAAGGAATTAGTGGGTAAGTCTCTTAAAGAAGTAGTAGCTAGGAAAATACTGGACTTGATTAAAGAGGAGCTCAAGATTGCGCGTTAGAGTACCGTTACATATCTCAGGTTTTTGGGTCCCGTACATAACTAACAATCCTTTGACGACGGGCTCTTTAGGAGCTGGGGTAACCCTAGAACCGCTCGTCGAAGCGGAGATCAAGAGCGGTTCCGACGATAGAGTGTTAGTTAATTCCGTTATTCTTGAACACGATATCATAAACGAGGTTAAGAGAATTGTTGGTGTAAACAGCGTTAACGTCGAGATAACATCGCCTTCACGTCTCGGGGAAGGTTTAGGGTTTAGTGCGGCTCTCTCCATAGTGGTAGCGGCTTCAGCCTTACACAATTTAGGAAAGCCCTTAACCTTGAACAGGGTGGGCACCATAGCACACGAGGTAGAGGTGCGTATGATGACCGGGTTAGGTGATGTAGTAGCGGAACTGCGTGGTGGTGGTCTAGTAGTCCGGCTGAAACCAGGAGCTCCTGGAGTGAGTGAGTTAGACGTGATTCCTGTAAGGGAGTCCGTGAGCGTGATCCCATGCGTCATCAGGCCGGGTTTCACGACCCCACAGATGCTCAGAGATTATTGGCACGCAATAAAAGAAGCTGGTGAGCGTGCTTTCAAGAAATTCGTTGCGGAACCTTCCTTCGAGAGGTTTCTTGAATTAAGTAATGAATTCAGTAAGGCAATATTCATGAATAGAGAAACTGACGAGAAGATTAAGGAAATACTTCGTAAACATATAAGTTCTGGAAGCGTGAGAACATACTTCATCAAGAAAGGTACTCTGGTAGTAGTTTCGGATGACCCGAGCGAAGAACTCATTAACACGTTGAGAAAGAACTTCAGCAGGGTTCTAGGGATCTTCAAGCTATTTCCCGGAGGAACCGTGATGATGCTGTGATCCTATAATATCTCAGTCAAGATATATTTCATAGGTGATGTGAGGTGAGTGTGGTTGGAGGTTAGTATTCCTCCTACACACCCTAGATATAAGTCTCTTTTAATAAGAGAGAAGTTGATTAGGGGTTTCGAGGAAGGGTATGTTGCTAAGGCAGGATTGATAGCTCATGGTAGGGGGGAGTGTTTCGATTACTTGATAGGTGAGACCACCATAGAGCCGGCGCTGAAA
>DAIRVF010000082.1:0-5508 GCA_036802965.1 Zestosphaera sp. | reverse complement strand
CTGCCGGTGAGGTTATCGCTCTAGACGATGTTTTCGGGATGAAAACTCCTGCCGACGCGATTATCGGGACCGCGACTATGGATACCTTTGAATTTCCCGGAACCCCGCCGATGGAGTGAATGTCGTGGGCAGGCTCCTCAAACCTCAATACGTTGCCTGTCTCAACCATAGCTTTAGTTAAAGATACTATCTCATCAACTTCCATCCCAACACTTGTTTGAGCAGCTACGAAAGCAGCTATCTCAACATCACCTAAGACGCCGGAGGTTATGTCTTTTATTATGGAGCGTATCTCGTCCCCACTTAATTTAATTCCCCTCAGCTTCTTCTTAATGAAATCTACTGAAGGAACCATGGAATACGTGTTTAACTTGATTTTCTCCGGATTACCTAAAGATGCTGAGACGCTTTTACTTAGTAAGACTTCCTCTCCCTCCTCCTCAGACACCACAACCCAGGCGGTAACATACTTAGAGTCACTCACTACCTTAACCCTAGAACCACCCTTCAACCCGTTAGCTAAGGCTATATTCTTAGGAATCAGAACAACTCTTAAATCCCCCGTATCCGCATCAAGGAGTCTAACTCTGAAGCTAGTCACTAGTACACACCAGCACATTACTATTTGACAACACCAGTATTTAAAGTTTAGACTGCTTAATTCATTTCCTGTTCTCGAAAAACTAGTTTCTCGACTATAGCGGGTTAGCACGTTAAGTGGATGAAGAGAAGCGTTCTACGCCCCTTACTCACCTCTTCGTTATACTTACGTACAGCCTGTCTAGACCTCAACACATACACTTCAGAACCTAATTTCTTAAACGCTTCGACAACTTCTTCATCTACCCTCATAACGCCGTCGTAGCCGGTTCCAATAATGACTACATCCACCTTCATTCCGAGAAAGTCTTTCACATCCGCTAACTGGAGTCTATGACCTTCAATACGCCACCAATTACTTAAGATTCCCTCAGGGTGAATTACTATATCGTGAGTATATTCGTGACCACCAACTATTATCTCGCCGAAGTCATAATGCTCTATTAAAGGTTGCTTAGTCGTTTTAACCACCCCCGTGTTTAACTAAAGGCTACGAGGTTAATAATTAGGGTGTAGAGGCTTGAAACTCAAGATTCTGATGAGTTCTTCAGGTGATAGCACACAGTTCTCGATTGAGAGGTCTTTCGCTAGCTGCGCCGTGTAGGTAGGTAGCAGGGAATTCTTCCTCAAAAGTTCTAAGTCGCAGAGTATCTCTCTAGCCTCGCCGTCAGCTACTATCCTACCTGAATTCATCAAGATAACTCTTTCAGAATACTTAGAGAGTATTTCTACGTCATGCGTGATCAGAATCACCGTACTCCCGTTTTCTCTTAGCTCCCTCAAGAACTCAACGAACTTAACGGAATTATACCAGTCTTGCCCAGTAGTAGGCTCGTCCACTATGAAGTTCCTGGTGCCGGCCAACAAGTAAGAAGCTAGTAAGACCCTCAGCTTAATATGTCTAGGCAAGCTGAGAACAGGTTTTTCAAGAATCTCCCTACTCAATTTTAGCTGACTCAAAACCTCATCAAACCTATCCTTAATTAAGTCCTCACCTACGTTAAGCATTTTAGGCGTGAACAGAATTTCCTCTAACACGCTCACGTTAAGTAGCTGTGTGTTAACGTCTTGAGAAATGTACCCGATATTCCTTATCAGCTCCCCCCTCCTATAACTCTTGATATCTCTCCCCTTAATCAAGACAAGACCTGAAGTAGGTTTGAGCAAGCCTGCTAGGCACTTAGCTAGAGTAGTCTTGCCGGAACCGTTATTCCCTAAAACACCGACGAATTCCCCCTCCCTGATTTCTAGATTAACCGTGTCTAGAGCTCTAGTACCGTCCGGGTACTCAAAAATAAGGCTTTCTGTTTTGATGAGGTACATCAATACACACCCTTAAGCGATTTAATTAGATAGGTTTTCAACAACTCATAACTTAGGTTCTCGCTCCTTAACGAGTATCTCAGAGCTAGATACTTCCAAATCCTCACCAACTCAGGCACCCTAACGTAGTTTTCCAAGTCTCTAGGTAATCCCGCGAAGAAATTGGGGGGGTCATCAACCAATACTAACTTACCCCCATACATTAAGGCGATTCTGGAAAGGTAAGGCATGAAAACATCCATCCTATGTTCTACAACGATTATTGTGGTCTGATTATCTCGTCTAAGAAGCTCTATAGACCTCACCACCTCCTCAGCTCCTACCCAGTCAAGATTAGAGAGAGGCTCGTCAAACACTAAGAGCCTAGGTTTAGACGCTATAGCGGTAGCTATAGCAACCCTCTGCTTCTGACCACTACTCAGCTCGTAAGGTGATTTATCTAGAATAGACTCACTTAAGCCAACCTGTTTTATAGCCCACGAAACTCTCTCACGTATTTCCTCAGAACCAACGCCCAAGAACCTCAAACGAAGCGTGATCTCATCCTCAACCCGCGTGGTAAGAAACTGCATCTCAGGATCTGATGAGACAAACCCCACGTCACTTAATACCCGCGAAGACTTAAGACCCGCTACCTCCCTCCCCAAGATGAAAGCACGACCTCTAAGCACGCCCCTATAACTACCCGGTATTAACCCACACAAGATTCTCGCTAAGGTAGTCTTGCCGGCGCCCGTGGGTCCTGTGATTAACAGAAACTCCCCCTCACTTACGCATAAATTAATGTCCTCCAAGACCCACCCACTAGAATTCTCATAAGCCCACCACAAATTCTCTAAACTCACTATACAGGACATCCTGAAATCACCGAGTAGCTGACGAGTATCTCGTAAACCAAGGAACTCAGAGGGTTTAGTACTCCGGTGAGTGAGAAGTAGGTGATTAAAGAAATTGATGAAACTATTATGGAGAGTATTAACAAGTCAATGAATCTGAAGCTCACCTCATCTAGCAAGCCTCTCCCTCCAGCTAAGTTAAATCCTCTTAACTCAAGGACATCGCTAACCTCATCTATCTTCATTAAGGTTATCGAGAAGAGCGGCAGGAGCCTGTGGAAGAAGAGTGAGGCCCTCTTGAAGAAGTTACTCCTAGAAATCTCTAAACCTCTTGAAAGCTCCCCTAACTTAATCTCCTCAAGCTTTAGCTGAAGGTAGTACATGAACTTGAAAACAAGCCCGACAACCAGAGCCGCTCTTAAGTTTATGCCTAAGATACTTAAACCATTAATAACGTCCCTTACAGTAATCAAAGAAAGAGCTAGAACAACTATGAGTACCGTGGCCAAGATCTTAGAGTAAATCGTTAAACCTACTACTAAGTTTTCAGCGTATAGTCTTAAGAAACCTACGCAAATTAGTGGATTACGGCCTAGAGTACCGCCAACGAAGAAGTAGCTGAGAACTATGATTAGTAGAAACCCTAGCAAAACTCTTAAGTAGTTAGTCACAGCACCCAACCTAATCTTAGAAGCCTTGAAAATCGCTAACACCATGAAGACTACGAGTAGATTAAGTTCGAGAAGATTTCCCAGCAACGTATAAAAAGCGGCGAATACCAGTAGCGATAACTTAGTTACGGGATTTAAATTAAGTAGAGTGGAGGTCGAGTCTACGTAGCCCGTTATAGTTCTCACGTTACGCGTTCTTGAGTTACCTCCTATCTCGACTAAGCTAGCCACCTCTTACAGAAAGCTCTATGAGAAACGATAACTGGGGTAAGTCCCTTAAGTAGGGGCGCTCCCACAACTAGCATAGGTACTACGTTACCTACGAACCACGAGATCATGACCGCGAAGTATATGTCGCTGGTTACGAAGCCCCAGGCACTCATAGCTGAAGCGCCTAAAAACGCTCCAAGCAAGTTATTCATGATAACGCAAGATAAAGCAAAGTGAACCCAATCGCTAAGTCTTCTAAGTGCGGGATCAACCCTGAAGAATCTGAAGTACGTTGCTGGGATAAGTGACTGCACCAGATTTGCTGGAAGCAGAGAAAGACTGATGGATATTGGGATGCCCCCTACCAAGTCCCCAACTATCGGAAAGAAAACACCGGCTAAGACCCCCCAGAGACCAAACCATATACCCCCGACAACCTGAACCACTACCGCTAAATAAAACCAGGAGACCCCGTAACCTACTTGGAGAAAGCTACTTAAAGTAGCGGACAACGCTCCTAGAGCAGTTAAAAACACGAAGACGACAACGTGCACCACACCCCAAGACCTTACCTCACCTTCCCTCAGGTCCCATACACTCACTTAAGCATCACCTCATTAAAGATTCTAAAACCGATTAAATAATGATGATTAACTCAAAGAGGGTGTTTCATATTGGCTAGGCTCTCGCGTCAGATAACTGTTTTCTTCAAAGTCTCGTATGTCCTCTGATAAGTCTCTAGCATGTCTCTGCTTAGCGATGGTTTGACCACCTTCATGGCTTGGAGGAAGTACCTCATACTTATTGGTCTAGGCTCGAATTTCTCACGTAACGCTAACATGACAGCCTCCCTAACCAACGCTTCTAAGTCTGCGCCAGAATAGCCTTCAGTCATATCAGCTAGCTTCTCTAGATCCACGTCCTCAGCTAGGGGAACCTTCCTAACATGAACCTTAAGTATCTGTAGCCTGCTCTTCCTGTCAGGTGGTGGAACAAAGATTATTCTGTCAAATCTCCCGGGCCTTAATAGGGCGGGATCTAGTATATCAGCACGGTTAGTAGCGGCAATCACGACAACGTTTTTAAGGGTTTGTATGCCGTCCATCTCCGCAAGCAACTGATTAACTATCCTGTCAGTAACCCCGGAATCCGTTCTAAAGCCTCTTGCAGGTGCTATTGAGTCTATTTCGTCGAAGAATATTATTGCTGGTGCTACTTGTCTTGCTTTTCTGAATATTTCTCTTATTGCTTTTTCTGATTCTCCTACCCATTTGCTGAGTATTTCAGGTCCTTTAATTGCTATGAAGTTTGCTCCAGACTCAGTAGCTACTGCCTTAGCAAGCAAAGTCTTACCACAACCAGGAGGACCATAAAGAAGTATACCCCTAGGCGGTCTTATACCCATGTTCTCGAAAACGTGTGGAGCCTTAAGAGGCCACTCAACAGCTTCCTGAAGCTGTTGCTTAACGTCTTCTAAGCCGCCTATATCAGACCACCTCACCTCAGGAACCTCGACAAACACCTCACGCAGGAGGGTAGGATGCACGAGTTTTAGAGCTTCCGTGAAGTCGTCTTTAGTTACGACCAACTTCTTCAGAACCTCTGGAGGTACCGGCTTACTCAACTCTATCTGCTCACTTCTTAAGAATCTTCTCAGTGCTGACATAGCCGCCTCCTTGACCAGGGCTGCTAAGTCAGCGCCTGTGAAGCCGTGTGTGACACCCGCTAATTCGTCTAGGTTTACGTTTTCCGCTAGCGGGACATTCCTCGTGTGGACCTCTAAGATAGCTTTCCTAGCCCTCTTATCAGGTGGCGGTATCTCTATTTCTCTGTCGAATCTTCCGGGTCTTCTTAGTGCTGGGTCTACT
>DAIRVF010000081.1:0-5541 GCA_036802965.1 Zestosphaera sp. | reverse complement strand
CTATTATAGTGTCTAACAACCTCCACCTCACTCAAATTGGGTATCTTAAGCTCACCACCCCTGATCAAAGACTTAGGCACCTTACTCAAAACTTCTGAAGCCTCGTCAGCGAATTCCTCATCTATCAAGAACGTCTGCTTACTGAAATCACTTACCTCGAATATTATAGGCTCATCCCACTTAGCTTGCCTAAAAGGCATCCTCAACCACCACCCAACACTTCCTCAAGAACCTCCACTAGTAAGTCTATGTCTTTCCTAGTGTGTAACTCAGTAACACATACCAGACTGCAATCACTTAATTCTCTGTAAAATCTGCTGAGAGCGGGGCCGATACCGATCCCCTTACTAGACAACGACTTAATGACTTGATCAGCGTCTTTACCGCGGAACCTAACACTTACCTCGCGGAAGTACAACGACTCAGGGAATAACGGTTCTGCAAAACCCGCGCTTAGCAAGCGCTTAATTAGGTAGTGTGTCCTCCCCAGAATAGCTTCACCAAGTTTTCTAAGCCCTTGCGAGCCTAGCAACGCCAGATAAACTGCGGCTCCGACAGCTTCTAACGAGGAATTAGTGGTTATGTTGGAGGTCGCTTTCTCCCTCTTAATGTGTTGCTCCCTAGTCTGGAGTATCATCGTGAAACCTAACTCGTCACCGCTCAGAGTCCGTGTAGCGCCTATCAGCCTCCCGGGCAGCTGCCTCAGCAACTCCTTATCGTCGTTTATGCCCAGGATCCCTGCCGAGGGCCCCCCGTAATTCAAGCTTATACCGAGGCCTTGAACATCCCCGACCACTATGTCAGCGCCTAAGTTGCCCGGAGCCTCGAAAACACCTAAAGTTAAGGGATTTGAGTAAACAATGCTTAAGGCGTTAAACCTATGCGTCTCCTCAATAATTTCCTTGATAGCAGACTCAACAACGCCGAAGAAGTTGGGTGTTTGTATGAAGACTGCCGCAACGTTCGAGTCTAGCTTACTTCTAAGATCGCTTAAGTCTGTCTCGCCAGACTTAAGATCAACCCGAACCTTAACGATCTCTAAGCCAGCTCCGAAACCCCAAGACCTCAACACGTCGATTATCTCAGGGTGGACGGAGTCGCTGACCAAGACCCTCTTTCTCTTCTTTACTCGAGCAGCCATCAAGACTGCCTCAGCCGACGTCGTGCTACCGTTATACATAGACGCGTTAACTATCTTAACCCCGTACAAGTTGGCCATGAGGCTCTGATACTCGAACAAGGCTTGCAGCAAACCCTGAGCTATCTCTGCTTGGTAAGGGGTGTAAGCGGTATAGAACTCAGGCCTAGACAGCACTGCTTTCACAACTGACGGCACGTAATGCTGGCACACACCACCGCCGATGAAGGATGGGATGGTGCTTAAGCGATTCTTAGAGATTATCTCGTTGAATAATCTCCTCACACTATACTCGGTTAAGGGCTTGCCGAAACCAACGCTCAATTCTCTGTTAAGCATTATCTTGGGCGGGATATCGTTAAACAGATCTAGCGTGTTACTTATGCCAAGCTCCTTCATCAACTCCTTCTTAACGTCCGACGAGGAATTAGGTATCCAACTATGTGGCATTGTGTTCTCCTCATAATACTCAATGACTTAATTAAAATGCTTTAACGCTTTAATATAGGTGGGGTGTCTAAAATAGTCAAGGAAGTACCTTTACTAAGCGTTCAGAGAGAGCTAGGAGGTAATGTAGGTGAGTTCGCTGGCTGGCTCACATCCATGGATTACGGGAACCCGCTGGAAGAACACGTGAACACAAGAACTTCGGTCTCCGTGTTCGACGTGTCTCACATGGGTAGGTACGTGATCAAGGGTAAGCGAGTTTTTGAGTTCCTGCAGAAGCTGGTATCCAAAGACCTCGGCGACGTCGGTACCGGGAGAATGAGTGGTCCGGTGCTGTTAATGAACGAGAACGCAGGTATTAGAGACGACATCATGTTATATAATGTCAGCGAAGATTTATGGCTTGCCGTCGTTAACGCGCCCAACGTTGAGAAAGACCTTGAGTGGATGAACGCGTGGAGGGTTAAGTGGGGTTATACAGACGTGGAGATAGAGAACGTCACCCTGAAGTCAACCCTGATAGCTATTCAGGGACCTAAAGCCACTGAGGTGATGGAGGGTCTCGGCTTCAGGGAAGCTAAGGACTTAAAAATCCTTGAGTTTGCTTACGGCGCTGAGGTGATGGGGAGGGAGACCGTATTAGTGAGTCATTCGGGCTGGACTGGGGAGGAGGTTAGGTCGTTCGGTTTCGAGATCTGGACTGACGTGGATCACGGAGCAGAAATACTGAGGAAGTCTGTAGCTCTAGGGGCTAAGCCCGCCGGACTCATAGCTAGAGACACGTTAAGGCTTGAGATGGGTTACCTCCTAATAGGTCAAGACATGGATGAGAACACGAACCCTATCGAGGCCAGGTACTGGCTACCGATATCACTGGAAAAAGAAGACTGTGTCGGATGTCCTAAGCTTAGGGAAATATATGAGAGAGGGGTTTCCAGGATTAGGGTAGGGCTCAAACTCAAGAAAGGGTTGAGAGTCATTCCCAGACACGGCACAGGGATTTACGCTGGCAACAACTTGGTAGGAAGAGTGACTAGCGGTGCTTTCTCACCATATCTGAACACAGGGATTGCCATGGGTTACGTGAGCGTTAGCCACGCGTACATAGGCTCAAGACTAGATCTTGATGTAAGAGGGGTGAGGCAAAAAGCTAAAATTGTCGACTTCCCATTAATTTGAGGGACTTAAAATGAGTGGGCAACAAATAATTGTGAGGACTAAGCTAGGAGAGTACCTAGTACGTAAGGACCTACTCTACACACCTAAAGACGAGTGGGTAAGGATCGAGGGAAACGTCGTGACTTTAGGGATCACAGACTACGCCCAGAAGAAACTGAAATATATAGTTAACGTTGAACTGCCTGAGGTAGGTAAGAAAGTGAGCGTTGACGACACAGTAGCGACTCTTGAGTCCGTCAAGGCGGTAGCGGAGGTTTACACTCCCGTGGAGGGGGACGTTATCGAGGTCAACGAGGAACTAACTGAGAAGCCTGACCTAATAAACACAGACCCTTACGGGCGTGGATGGATAGTTAAGTTGAGGGCTTCAGGAATCGATAAGGGCAAGTTATTGAGTCCAGAAGACTACGCTGATAAAATCTCTAAAGAATAGGATTTTTAAGTTTTAAAGACCATAATTATGTGGTATTCCCCCTTTAGTGAGAGCATGTACCTCAGGATGCCTCCAAGAATAAAAATACTTGAAGCGGCCGGGGCAGTAGCCGATGGCAGGATCATGAAGTTAGATGATAAGACTTTCAAAGTAGTTTCTTCGGAGGGTGACAGGATCTACACAGTATACGTGGACCTAGAAAAGGGGGAGGCGTGTAGCACGGATAACGGAACAACATATAGGAACTACGTAGGCTACCCGATAATATCCTCACTATTTGTTTTAGGGAAACTACCTTACGACGCAGAAATAGGTAGGTCGCTCGCTAAAATAGATTGGAGACATCTTAACGAGACACTCAAAAACTACGCTCTGGTTGAGGAGAGGGTTAAGGAAATTGCTAAGGGTAGGGGGATAGCACCAGAACTCATAGATAAGTATGTTGACGAGGTTTACACGCGATTAAGGAAAATGAAGTTGATTAAAGTGAGTGAATGTCTTAAACCCTAAGTTTGATCATGAGTAAATACAGAAAAGTTTATTTTTCCTTATTATAGAATTTATTTTAGTGGGAGTGATGAGGGTTAAGATCGCCGTGATTGACGGGTATCCACTACTCATGAATCTCTACGAACCCTACAAGCATAAAATCAACGAATATAACATGATCATCAAGGATAGCGGATACTACTTAAAACCTCTTCATTTCGTTTACATTAAATCACCTAAGAAGTTCCTCAGTATTAGATATGTTTATTTCGGTAGGTACTGGTACAGGGTGTACAAGTTCGCGGGCTCACGTAGTAAGTCTAAGATTAGGTGGATATATGTCGGTAAGGAAAAACCTGATCCCACATTACCTGACCCACCGTTAAATCCCTTTGAGGGCATATACGTCTTAGCCGTAGGTAGTGACATATTATTGAGTGAGAAAAGCTATAAGGCTTTAGCCAGAATCTCCGAGGGTTTTTACGGCGTCAACGTTTTTGAGGGCAAGGTAGTGGATCTCACGAAGCCTCAGGAGGAATCAGAACCTCAAGACTTCTGGCCTCTCATTATTTAATTCACTGCGCACACGCTCCAGGTACTGCTCCCTCTCAAAATCGTTTAAGAGAACATCGACCAACTTCTGAGGTAGTTTGGTAAAGACTTGCTCAGGCCTATTTATCTTATGAGGTAACTTAACCAATTCTAGAGGATGACCCGCAACAACCAAACTGTCTCCACGCACATTAAGTATGTCAAGTATTTTCTTGGAGGACTGCGGCACTACGGGATACAGCATAACGCCGAGCGTTAAGACTGCCGTGAAGCCTACGTTTAAAGTGCTCTTGACGTCGTTAACGTCTTCCTTAATCTTAGCCCAGGGTGCTTTAACGTTAATGTATTGATTACCTCTCTCACCTAACTTAACTATCAACTCACTAGCTTCCCTGAGCCTGGCTCTATACATCAAAGACTTATAGGAGTTCCAAACCTCATCGACGTACTTCCTGAACTCTACGTCAACACTGTCCGTTAATCTCGCGTCATCGACTACCCCGCCGAGAAACCTGTATATCAGCGTTAACACCCTGTGAATAAAGTTTCCTATGTGGTCATTTAACTCGTTATTAACGAATCTCACGAACTCAGACCACTTAAAGTTTGTGTCCTTGTCTTCTGGTCTCATCCTTATGAGTGAGTACCTCCAGTAATCCGCGTTATTGACTATCTTAAGCGCTTCATCAATCCAGACACCAACCCTCCTACTCTTACTAAATTTCCTCCCCTCATACATTAAGTACTCAGTAGCTGAGATTATGGTCGGTAAGACGTACGGTTCTTTTGTAGCCATGAGGAGTGCGGGGAGTATGACGGCGTGGAACGGTATGTTGTCCTTACCTATAAAGTACGCGGTTCTGGAATCGCTGTTGAGCCAGTACCTAACCCAATCACTCTCTCTACCAAGCTTAGCGAAGTATTCTTTAGTTGCTGAGAGGTAACCTAATAACGCGTCAAACCAGACGTAAATAGTCTTGTCTTCAGAGCTTGGGAAAGGTGATGGGATGCCCCACTTATTATCCCGTGTAAGCGATCTCGGCGCTAGACCCGTCGTCTCTATCCACGACTTAGTGAAGTTTTTCACGTTCTCATCAAGCAGGTCATGTCTCGTTATCCACTCAAGTACGTTCTTCTCGAGTTTGTCTAGCCTGAAGAACCAGTGCTCTCTCTTTCTAAAGATCGGTGTAGACCCGCACAAGACACACCTAGGATTAATTAATTGTTCCGGCTCCAGAAGCCTCCCGCAGTTATCACACTGATCCCCCCTAGCACCTTCAAAACCGCAGTAAGGGCACACACC
>DAIRVF010000080.1:0-5579 GCA_036802965.1 Zestosphaera sp. | reverse complement strand
CTGGAGAGAGTTAAGGAGGGAGTTAAGCGGTCTCGTGGGGGAGGATAGGCTGAGGAAAGCCTTACTAAAACTAATAGATAAAGACCTAGTCGTTGAGATGATAGACGGTACTTTCGGTCTTAAAGATATGGAGGCAACATACATACCTAGGAGAATGAAGAAGAGAGTGAGGCCTTTATCACCTAAGAAGTTCAGGATAAAGTGGGGGCCTTTAATAGAGGCTAGAGGAAGTATCTCCGCAGCAATACAGTACTTGAAGGAAGCGAGGAGTAAAAAACTCTCGAGCACTACAGTGAATTAAAGCTTCCCTAACTAAAAGCTAACTTAATTCTTGTCCGTCAAAAATAATTATCTTTTTAACACATAAGATTCAAAGCTCATTACTTTAACGTCGTGGTAGGAGGTTTCGCTCATCGATAATAGGTGACCGAAAAATGTATCACCACCTACTGAGAAACGGTTAGAGACCGCCCACTTCCTCCATTTCATCTAGAAGTTCCTCACGCTTCTTTTCAGGTAACTGCTCCTTCAGTAACTTAATGAACTTAGCTCTATCCACGAGCCCTAACGCGTAGATAAGTATTGTCGGAATCAGTAAAATAATCAGTAACATGAAATCCGCTATCATGTCGGTTAACGGCAGTCCCGTTAACTTAGTTAGGTCTATGATCTTCGGAAAGCCAGGAGATACTAATGGTAGGTTCCTGTTTATGTTCCACACAATTATAGAAATCATTGCCCAGCTTGTGGCGAAGTTCATCGCTGCAGGGATTCTAGGGCCTATCATGAGGCCCGGGATTCTCTTCTTAGTTATGGGCGGGAATAGCACTGAACCCATCAAACCCATCTGGTCTTCTATAACGTGCATCCAGTGTCCAAGCATAGCTGCTAGAGCTAGGTATAGGTAGTTCTCATAACCTATGAGGAACAGTATCGGGATTAAGAAAAGCGAGAACAGGAAGCCCGCGGTGAAGCTGTGAGTGAATCCCCTATGCCAGGGTATGAATTCTTCCTCCACCACTCCTTCCTCCGGGTTCTTGATGAAGCCTATTTCAGGACCGCTAAACGCGTCAATCACGGTCGGTCTAGGATACGTCTTCTTAAACGGGTGTTTCGTTTTCGCTTCACCGATCATCCTGTAAGGTGGAACCCCGGTACCGTCGATGGGTAAACCCCCCGTAGATACTAGAGGACCCATTAAAACGAGTATTCTCTTATTCGGGGAATCATAATGTATTAGGAATCTCCTGTAGAGATCTCCTGACATCCTTATGTTAAGGATTTTCACGGTTACTCTCTTACCGGTCTCGTAAGCTGAGTCGATAGCTTTAGCTATTAACTTAGCAACGTAGTTGGGGTGTGGAGCGTCGGAAACGTTCCAGTATGGCTTGCCTTCAGTGTCAAAATCCATATAACCCGGCATCCTTACCCTCACACCAACACTTAATTCACCGCCAACAACCCTCTCCAGTCTCCGCGAGTCCTCATACCTAGCGACGACTCTTATTTCCCCGGACTCATCCTCTAACACGAACTCCGTGAACTCCTCGCTACGCGACGTAATCGCCTTTACAGTGCCCTCTAAGTAATAGAATTGCCACCTATTCTCAGGTTTTAACTCACCGATGAAGACTCTCCGCGGTGAAACCTTTAACTTCCCGTCTTGCGGGGCTGGATCTACTACTATGTCACGCCTCCATAAAAATCTCCTAAACTTGAAGTCCACGAAGTCTGGCAAGTAAGCGTAGAATCCCGCTATCAACGGCCATAAAATTCCCTTAGATAAATCCTCGAGGAGTTGTGTGAAGAAAGTGGTCATAGCAAGACCGGAGAGGTAGTGTGTCCAACCCCTCATGAGGCCTCACCCAATACCTAGCAAACTAAGCAGTAGTCCTGAGGTCCCGGTCATGCTGAGTAACACCGGTAGGATGAGAGCCCCTAAACAGTAGCTAATCCTAGTGTTGAAGACTTGGGCGGTGAAACCTATCGCCGTAGCCACGGCAAGCAATAAAATACCTGCAGGGCCTGTTATGACGTACGTTAGCAAGACGAGAAATACGGCGACAACCAGCGACACGTGGACATAGCTAACTACTGAGAGGAGCTTAGAAACAGCTTTAGATATGTAGAGAGTGGCTATGAATGAGACCGCGGCTACTAAGATTATGGTGAATCCAGCATAATAGAATTCTAGCCAAGTTTTAGGAGTGTAAATGCCTCCGATTAACCAAGCTACCGCACCCCTAGTAATCCTGGCGGTAGGCATGAATAGGAGGAGTAGGGCACCGACGTAGTAAACGACGCGTGCGGCTCCCTGACTAACCACGAAGGTGTCGTCACCTTTCCCGCTAGCCATATGACCTCCTATTAAGGCACCCATACCACCGGTTATAACAGGGAAAAACGCTGCTATGCCGCCCC
Source organism: Zestosphaera sp. (assembly GCA_036802965.1). GTDB lineage: Archaea > Thermoproteota > Thermoprotei_A > Sulfolobales > NBVN01 > Zestomicrobium. Next base: position 3,158 of record DAIRVF010000080.1, on the reverse strand, counting down.
CGATAACTCCTGAAGCGATGCCGTTCATTACAGCAGTAGGATGTGTTTCAACGAAATCCTTGGTATTTTGCCTTGGTAGGGTCTTCCTTGATAGGAGGTTCCTAATAACCCACGACATCCCGAAGAAACCTATGAAGAGTGGGGTTAGCCTAGCGTAAGCGGCCTCAGTTGGTAGCAATCCTGTGTAAGTCGTTATGAAGCCTAAGATGCCTGACGCGAAGAACACGAAAATACCGCCAAGTATTTGCCTCCACGCGACAAGAAGTCTCTTAATGCTTGTTTCCTCTCTATCACCCTCCTTAGGCCACTCACTCAAGAAGAGAAACAAAACCACAGCAGCGAGTATCCACGTGTAGTATGGGCTGAACAAATAATATATTACTGGCATAACGTATACGCCGATCGTCAAACTAAATAAGCTAAGGAATAACGCTCCGCCGAAAGCGCCGATAAGGTAAAGTAAAACTATGCTATGCCCCCTACCTAACATTAAATACCTCTGGCTAGGGAATAGCATGAGCATCAAGGACTCGTCGGCGACGCTGAGGTATGTGGATGCTATAGAACTAGCGAATGAGAAGGCTACTACAGCTCCTAAAGCGAAGTACGGTAATGCGTAGGGGTTGAGCGTGATGAAACCGGGCGCTAACAAAACAACTAGAGCTAGCAGGTTGTATATGTGGAAGCCGGGCATCCAAGAAAAAATAAGCCCTAACGCTGCACCGGTGAGGCTCCACGAGATCACATCAAGTGGGGATATGAAAGCCTCCATGAGCTACCCCCATCTAACGTACTTTAATCCCTTTCACACTGTACACTATTATTTCCTCGGTTGACGCATACACGTCTCTATAGCCAGCAACTATCAAGACTGTTCCTTTAGAAGGTATCTCGAACCCGAGTTCACCAACAACTGAACGCGGAACAAACACTAGTATAATCTTACCTGTCGAGTCAGTCACGTTGATCTGCCAATCCCCCGATCTAGTAGTTCTAGAGCCCGTTACGGTGACGTTAATTAGCATCACTGGAATTCCTCTCCCAATGCTCAGCGCTTCCTCAACACTAACGACTAAGGGATTCTCACGCTGTACTAAAGTAGCGTCAATCAACCTAACCGTCGTAGGGTCCTGAACGGTGCCGTTTATCCTGAAAACTGATCTCCACCCAACGAGCGTGGGGTCTATGTGGCTCGCCAGCTGCGACCTACTCATAGTCACATTCACACGGTAAACACCATCTGATGAAGTGAATTCAACGTAGTATGTGCCGCTAACGTATATTATCTTGGAAAATACTGCGACGAAAGACACGTTTTTATTAACATACTGAGCTACTTGATTTATCTCTATCGGGGTGAATGCCGGGGCAGGCGGCGTCGTGACGTTCTCGACCTTAATGCCGTTCTTAGTGAAGATCACTATCTCTTCCATAGATCCGTAAACATCTCTATAACCGGCAACACTGATTACCGTGCCTACCCCCGGAACCGGGATATTCATTTCTTTAGCGACGCTTGAAGGCACGAAGATTCTTATCGTCCCGGTACCATCCCCCACGTCTATTTGCCAGCTCCCGCCTGAGGTCACGTAAGAGTTTACTACCGTAACAGCCTTCAAGACTACTATTGTCCCGTAAGCTCTCTGCAGAGCCTCACCAATCGTGAGGCTTGGAGGTGGTCGTGTCTCGATGACTGTTGCGTTAACGAGTTCTATAATTAAGTCGTTCCTTACTAAGCCGTAAACCCTCAGCTTTGATCCAATACCGACGCTCCACGGATCTATGAATGAAACAAGGGTTGATCTATCACATCGGCTAATTGCTTGAGCACCGCTTATCTCACTAGAGAAGTGGAGGAGGTACTTATATGTTGTCGAGTCATACCCAAGCTTAGTTAACGTGCCTGTGAATGTTACGTACTTACCTACATAAGCAGGGAGTTCACTTACGTCTATCTCTTTAGCTTCTTCAACAAAGCTTTCAACACTTATCTCCTCAGAATTCCTTGGAACTATTTCGGGAGACGTCCCTCTATAATAGTAAACGACGCCGCATATGGTTGCGTTACTCCTCGCGATTTGCAGCTTATTCCATTTGTCGTTAAATGCTGTATCGTTTCCATATACGTATTTCAGGACATTGGGCACGAGGACCGTAACGCTACCGCTCATAGTATTTAAGTCTAATAACAGGCCAGAACTAACTATCCTAGGATTAGAGACTAAGCCATTAGCGCAGACGTACTGGAACTGATCGATATTACTTAAGTTATTTACGAAGATAGGCCTTCCCCCAGGCCTCTCAAGTATGTAAACTGAGCGCGCGTCTTGCAAGTAAGCGTAAGTGAAGTCTTCCCTAACTCTTACCTGAACAAGGATCCTTACACGATCACCGATCATCGGAACTTTATTCGCTTTTAAAAGCTCTGTCGAGGTCGGGTCGTAAACGAATATTGTGAATGGCTCGTCCGTTGACCCATCACTTAAGTAAAGAGTTAACCTAATCTTACCTCCTGATTGTAGCTCCACTCTAGGGGGTTCCACAACAACCCCCTCAATGTATATGGTCGCGTAATTCATCAAGAAATTACCCTTTAACTGCTTAATGGGCATCACAGGTGTTGGCGCATAATACGAAACTAAGTAAACCCCCGTCAAACCAATTAACGCGAGAGTTATAGCTACTACTCGAAGAAAACTGATGTCATATACTTTACGAGGAGTTGTCTCAGGGTAATATAGATACTTCTCAACCTCAGTTAATTCCTTCTCATTTTTCATAGTTCAAACCCTTAATTATAATTTAACCTAGACAAAATTAATATAGTTTTACTCAAGAACTTACGAAATCTTCTTAAATAAACCTAGTTTTTCGAATTGAAAGCTTCCTTCTAAAAGAGGAAGAGCCTTCACCAAGGTTGTCGCAAGTACTCACGGATACTTAAACTCTTCATTAATATCGATACGATTTAAATTTCCGTGATAGGGGATGACCTTTTAAAAGTCTTCAATATGATGAGTTATTTTATGGGAGTTACTTGCCTGTGGATGTGATAGTGATTACTAACGGGTCTCCACTCGGTGAGGATTTGGTTAAGCAGGTTTGGATTACTGCTCAGAAACTATTTCATGAATACGGCTTAGAGGTTTATGTGATAC
>DAIRVF010000079.1:0-5603 GCA_036802965.1 Zestosphaera sp. | reverse complement strand
CGTTCAAGCACAGATACTGAATCTACTCTTAGATCTTCAAAGTAGACATGAATTGACTTATGTTTTCATCACGCACGACCTCCTCACAGCCAAACACGTCAGCGATTTCATTATGGTGATGTACTTAGGTAAGGTTGTGGAGTACTCAACCGTGAAGGAATTCTTCAGCAATCCCAGGCATCCATACACCGCCTCCCTCCTATCATCAATACCTATACCAGACCCTAAGTTAAGGAGTAGGAAACGTGTGAACGTAGTTGGAGAGCCGCCAAGCCCTTTCAACCCGCCTAAGGGTTGCAGGTACCATCCTAGATGTCCCTACGCCACAGATATTTGCGAGTTGAAGGAACCTGAGCTACTTGAGCACGACAAGAAACACTTCGTAGCATGCCATAGGGTGGGCGAGCTAAGTTTCAGGGAATTCCTCGCGGGCATGGATAGTTTTTTATCTGAATAACTCTAGTATTAACTTGGTGGGTTTTAATGGACCTCACTCTTCTCGAGGGTTTCGTTCAGGAAAGACTAACTAAGTATAAGTTTCCGGGCATGAGCATTGCTTTATTGGGAAATGATGAAGTAATTTATTCTAGAGGCTTCGGTTTCCGAGACATTAGTGAGTCACTTCCAGCAACCCCTAACACCAACTACTGTATCGGTTCCGTGACTAAAGCTTTCACCGCAGCAGCGATCATGCAGTTAGCTGAGAAAGGCTTGATAAGTCTCGAGGATCCTGTAAGTAGATTCGTTGACGTAATAAAATCTGACGAAATAAAGATTCATCACCTACTCTCACATACTTCAGGCATACCTGCTCTAGGCTACGCTGAAGCGTTAATAGATAGTTATTACGGGCTAAGCAATTACTGGCTTCCCATGGCCACCCCGGAAGACGTAATAAGCTTTATGAGAGATTACACTAAATGGTTCCTCCACAAACCTGGCGAGAGGTGGTTCTACTTAAACGAGGGTTACGTCATACTGGGTAAGATCATAGAGAGGGTTAGCGGGGTAAGCTACGAGTCCTACATCAAGACCAACATACTAGATAAGTTAGGGATGAGGAAGAGTTACTTCACTAGAGAGGAGTACCTGAAAGATAACGATAGAGCAACACCGTATATCATAAACAAAGAGGGTAAGCACGTTAGGGTAGAGCCTGTCTTCGGGATCTCGGCTGACGGCGGTTTATTCAGTAACGTGATCGACTTACTCAAATTCGTTAAAGCATTGATTAACAAGGGAGTTCATGACGACGTGCAGATCCTCAGTAAAGACTCGGTTACCTTAATGGAGAAAGCCTTCACTAAATTACCTTATGAGACCCCGGTAGCGGATTCCTACGGTCTCGGCTTAATAATACGTCACGACTTCTTCGGCCGTAAGTTAGTCGGTCATAGCGGGTCTGTGCTAGTCTACACAGCTTACATAGGTTACATACCTGAAGAGAGAATAGGTGTGGCTATCTTATCTAACGCGTCGGGCTACCCACTATCTCTCATTGGCGGATACGCACTAACCATATTACTAGGAAAGGATCCCGAGAAAGAACTACATTACGTGTTAACTGAGAGAATGTATGAGAAGTTAGTGGGGACCTATAAAAACTATAAGGAATCTGTTAGAGTACGTGTTAAGAGGAGTGGGGATATGCTGTTCATGGAGGAAGATTCTAGCGATTCAAGCCCCGTACCCTTAGTACCGGAGAAGATATCGGGAGATTACGCTCTGTTCAAGATCTACACACTAGCTAGTAAGATCCCCGTAGAGTTTCATATCAAGAATTCAGGGGAGGTCGTGATGATATACGATAGATATGAGTTACTAAAAACGAGTTGAGATTGATTTCAAAATACTGGATTTTTCAGATTACTTAATCCCTTTAAGGTAATTATAAGCTAACAATGTGTGCAACGCTGTCCCTAACCACAACACGTCCTCATCCACGTCGAATTTTGGGTGATGATGCGGGTATATTATACCCTTTTCCTTATTCTTTATGCCGAGTGATATGAATGCGCCGGGTACTTCTTGAAGGTAGAATGAGAAGTCCTCAGCACCCATAGTCATCGATGCTTCGGAAGTCTTCGTTATCTTACTAGCTACCTCCATGACGAAGTCGGCTAGTTCCGGGTTGTTGATTACCGGTGGGTAGAAAACCTCACTTAACTCCAGGGTTCCGTCACATTCCCACGCTAGTGAGTAGTGCTTAACTATAGACTCTATTCTGGCTAATACCTTATTCCTCACGTTAATGTCAAACGTCCTGAGAGTCCCGCTGATTCTCACCTCATCAGGTATCACGTTACTTGCTTTACTTCCCTCAAACTTAGGTGTTGTTATGACGACCGGTGTTAACGCACCCATATTCCTAGTAACTATTTTCTGTAGAGCGTTGTAGATGTCAGCGGCAGGGGCTGTAGGGTCTCTAGTTAGTTCTGGGTGTGCTGCATGACCCCCCATACCCTTGATCCTTATTATGAAGGAGTCTGCTGACGCGCACATAGGTCCTCTTCTAGTGGCTATGGTGCCTGCCGGCAGGTCAGACCAGACGTGAATACCGAATATCGCGTTGACGTCTTTCAGATGTCCCTCCTCAACTATTTTCTTAGCCCCGCCACCCCCCTCCTCAGCAGGCTGGAAAATTAGTTTGACGGTCCCTCCTAAGTATTCTTTAATACTTGAGAGTATTTTAGCCGCACCTAACAACATAGCTACGTGAGCGTCATGACCGCAAGCATGCATTTTACCGTTGATCCTAGACTTATAAGGCACTTCATTCTCTTCCTGTATTGGGAGAGCGTCCATATCAGCTCTTAAAGCTACGACACGATTCCCGCCCCCCTTAATGAAACCTATCACCCCCGTCTCAGCAGCCCTAACGTACTCAATACCCATGCCATCTAACTCCCTCATAATAAGCTCCGAGGTCCTAAACTCCTCAAAACCTAACTCGGGGTGCATGTGGATATTTCTTCTCAAACCAATCACGTAATCACTTAACGACTTAGATAACTCGATAATCTTAGCCTCAACAGGATCTAACACCACATTAAGCACCAACTAAAGACGAGGAGCGTATAATAAAAACTTTTCACAACTGAAAACCCGCTCTTTCAGATATGGTGAGGTCAATCTCTGAATATGTCCTTGATGTATGGATTAGTCCTTCTCTCATACTCAAGCGTCGTGACATTACCGTGGCCAGGTAACACCACGTAGTCGCCGGGTAGCCTAGCTAGCTTAATCAAGGAATTCCTCATGTCCTTAGCCGAGCTTTCCGGAAAGTCTGTCCTACCTACAGTACCCTTAAACAAGGTATCACCCGTTATCAGCAGATTCCCTACTAGGAAGCATAAACTACCCCTAGTATGACCCGGCGTATGGAGAACCCTAATTTCCAGGTCTTCACTAATCTTTAGTAAGGTATCACCTTCCACAAACTCAAGAGACTCAGGTAATTCTAGGGCGTCTCCATAAAAATCCTCAGCTAAGAACTTACCCCTCGCAAGTAAGTCATAGTCTAGCTCATGCATCAACACCTTAGTCCCGTAAATTCTGGACACGCTACTAGCGTAGAAGACGTGATCGAAGTGACCGTGAGTAGCGATGATTAAGTGTATCCTGCTCACACCTAACCTCTTAACCACCCTCACTATATTGCTTGGGTGAACACCCGGATCAACGACAACCCCTAAATCACCAGCGTAAATCAAGTAAGTGTTGGTGTTTAATGGCCCGCCTCTAATCTTATAATATTTGATCAGGTAAGACCACCTTACATGACGTGAATTCATTCACGTTAAAAGCTTGAGTTTCATAAAAATAACATAGTTCTTACTTTTTAGCTAGTTCACGACATCTTCCTTTGCTCTCCAACGCTATTCACTATCTCCTTAACCTCGTCTCTAGATAAGAGACCCATATCCGCAAATCTCGTTAATGAGATCTCTATTCTCTCCAGCGAGACGTTGGTAAGGAGATTCTTAGCTTCAAGCTCTGACTTCAACTCCTCCCTACCTATTAAGTCTTTAGACCATGACAAGTACCTACTTAAGCCCTCAATCACGACTGGACGGGTTTTCGGACCCAGCCACCCTCCAGACTCTAAGATGACCGGAGTGGTTATTATTGAGCGTGAAGACCCGTTTGAAACATAGGAAGTGTAGATTATGGGAATCATGTAGAGCCCCTCACCACCAGAAGGTATTGAGAGACTCACGCTCTCTATTTCCTTCTCTACCTTAATCAACCCCTCCCTATACTCCTGGAGGTTACCCCTTATTTTGTCAGATCTCTCATTAGCTTCTCGAATCAATGAGTCAAACTCACGTTGCAGCGCTTCCTTCGCCTGAAGTACTGCCTTGACTTTATTGTTCTCCGCCTCCATTAATTCCTCAAATCTTTTCTCAACCCTCTTAACCTCGTTCTCATACTTTGTTTTCTCACTCTCTAATTCCTTCTCAAGACTTTCTAAAGTCTTCTTTAACTCACTCAACCTCTTCTTCAAGTCTGAGACATCTTTCCCGTAGCTTTTCGCTCTCTCAATTTCTTCCTCTAGTTTCTTCACGCTATCCTGAGTTTCCTTAATTCTCTTCCCTACAGCTTCCATGCTTGGCACATATCTTTCCCTTAAACCCGCTAATTCCTCCTCCTTCCTCCTCCTCAATTCCTCAACGTTCCTCAAAACCGCTTCCCTAACTTCCTTTATTTTCTGATCCAGCGCTACAACCTCTTTCTCGTATTCCTTTTGAATGCTCGCCTTCCAATTATCTATGAGTTCGTTAACCTTCCCTACGACGTTACTCACGTAGCTTATTAAGTCGTTGATTACGTTAAGGGTTTTCCTTATCTTATCTGAGACTTCAGTGTAGTTCACGCTAACCCACGGGATCTCGATGTATGGGAGGCTGTAGGTAGTCACGTAATTTAGGAGTGTTTTGAAATCATTCACGAAAGAGGGGTCTGAGACGACGTTTTCTAGTTCCACAACTTCCTTAGCGACGTTCTTACCGCTTACGATCTCCCCCGTTATCTTATCTATCTTAACCATGACGTCCAGGAAAGCCTTACCTGAACTAGCGGCTAGCTCTACGAGAGCGGAATCTATTAACTCTTTCTTCACTATGTTGAGGGTTACCACCAACTTGCTTTTCTTTAGTGGGTCTATCAAAACCGCACTCCCGCTAGAGTAAGAAGTTAATAATACTGGGTAGAAAACCAACGCGATATTCTTGATCCTCTCACCTTTCCTCCTCAGAATACCTGGCTTCTTCCTCTCACTCTCCGACCAATAAACAGCGAACCCAGCAACCTCGTCATCACCTAACTTCTGGTAAGACTCCGCGGTCTTCCTGAGGAGGAAGGGTAGGTAACTCTTCTTTAAAGAAAACTCACTAGACCTCAACTGTATCACTTCAATTATTATACTCACAAAACAAATTAAACCTTAACGAATCCTAAACACATTCTCTATCGAGTTAATGACCCGCGTAAGTCTACCCAAACACATGAAAAGCTTATTTTTACTGTTCTATGTTTTTAGTTGGGGCCCGTCGTCTAGCCTGGTTAGGACGCCGCCCTCACACGGCGGAGGTCCGGGGTTC